>NZ_FR878136.1:59663-84959 GCF_000434315.1 Eubacterium sp. CAG:156
CCGCCACTCTTGATATTTTTTAATTTTGTTCTAACGAACGCTGCGCCTTTACCTGGTTTTACATGCTGAAATTCGATAATCTGATAAATCTGTCCTTCAACTTCGATTGTAACACCATTTCTAAAATCGCCTGCTGCTATCATAATATTTCCTCCTAACAGTTCATTGTGTTTTACCACGCTATGTTTTATTTTATAATAATATTATTATTATTTCAACTATTTTTTGTCATCCGCCTACACTTCTGCCTACACTGCTTCTATTTTATTATTGTCTCTAAAATCTCACCACAGATTTCAACTCTGCTTTTTCCATCTGTTGCTATAGAAACCTGAGCTGCCTTTTGATATCTTTTTTCTCTGTCAGCAATCATTTTTTCTATATATTCTACTGTCATATGATTATTCAAAAGTGGTCTGTCTTTATTTTCGCATATGCGGTCATAAATAGTTTTCGGTTCTGCCGTGAGAAGTACTGTTCTTCCGCCTTCTTTCATTATTTCTATATTTTCATCTTTAAGAACAACTCCACCACCGCATGATACTATTTTTCCTGCATTAATTTGCATGTCTTCTAAAGCTTTTGTTTCAAGTTTTCTAAAATATTCTTCCCCATTTTTTTCAAATATATCACTTATAGACATATTTTCCTGTTCTTCTATGTATTTATCAATATCAATAACCGGCATTCCTGTAATATAGCCTAACGCATTTGATATTGTAGTTTTTCCCGTGCCCATAAAGCCAATCATAAATATATTTTTATCTTTGATATCATCACAATTAATATTTAATATATTTCTAACCTGCTCAATTGTCATTTGTCCCGGTGCTGATGCATTTACACCTGCCGCAAATGTTATTACTGAGCCTGTTGTCTTTCCACATACTCTTGTTACAGCACCTAATTCTCCCATTGACATTGTAACAATAGGTGCTATCATTTTTTCATTTGCCTCAATAGAACCATATACAAGTTCTTTAACATCCTCTTCGCAACTTGGCATTACTGCCATTTTACATATATCTGCTCCAAGTTCTTCCATTGTCATTAATGTTTCCACAATCTTTTCTCTTGATGGTGTTTCATTAAAATGATGATTTGAGCCAATTACTTTCGCTCCTGCCGTATGTATTTCTTCTATCATGTCTAAGGCAATTGAATCTTTAGAGTAGGCTTCTACATCTATTAATTCAGCCAGTCCTGTCTTAGCTACCTGAACATTCAAATCATAATAACTGTTGTTTGAGATAAATTTTTCTCCACCTTCGCCATCAGTTCTGAAAGTAAAGATTAATGGTATATCTTTAATTACCTCACGCAAATCTATCAACATATTTTCTACTTCATCGATATAAACGCTGTCAAAGAAATCACATCTCCATTCGATTATATCAGGATTCATCTCCACAACTTCTTTTGCCTGTTCTATCACTTCATCGTGATTTTCGCCTACTATCGGTACGCACACTTTGGGGTGACCGTCGCTAAGTTCAAGGTTTCCGACCTTAATTTGTTTCATTTTTCTTCTAATTCCTTTTTGGGAATTATTCCTCCTTTTACATTATTTGCCATATATTAAAAATTACGGCATTTGACATATATTATAACATATATGAGTTTTATATAAAAGAGTGAAAAATGTTTGAAGCAGTTTGAACCGGTTATAAATTAAACATTATATTAAAACGAAAGTTTATACTTGGAAATTATAATTTAAATGAAAATTTATACTATAATTTTATATTTAAATGAATATTTATACTGGAATTTTATATTTAAATGAATGTTTATACTTCAAAATTATAATTTAAATAAAATTTATATTAGGATATTATATCTAAATGTATGTTTATAGATAAAACATGTCATAGACAAAATCTTTACTAATGCTCATCTAATAAATATCCTGCATTTATCAAAACCTACTTCCATTTGCTTTCAAATTTATGTATCATAATATACGTTGCTGAATTAATTCAACATATGTCATGTAATAAACAAATATTAAAATTTTTGGCTTAATCACAATAAAGGTTATTAATAATTATGATAAAGGTTATTAATTTATTTAATTGTGATAAAAGTTGTTATTTTAATTGTGGCATAGATAATTTATTAATTATGGCGAGAATTATTAATCAATAAAAACAAACACATCCACTAATCACAACGGAGGTACTACAATGGAAAATATAAATATAACAGGTTCAACAAAACTTACAGGTCTTCTTGGCAGTCCTGTTGCACATAGCAAATCACCAGCCATGCACAATGAATCGTTTCGACTTTTAGGTTTAGATTATGTATATTTGTGCTTTGATGTAGATGAAAATAATATGGAATCAGCAGTTGAGGGGTTGCGAACATTAGGAGTTGCCGGTTTTAACTGTACAATGCCCGACAAAATTAAAATGTGGGAACTATGTGATGAATTATCACTTGCCGCTAATCTAATTGGCGCAGTTAACACTGTAGTCAATGTAGATGGAAAATTTGTAGGTCATAACACTGACGGAACTGGATATATGCAGTCTGTTAAAGATGCCGGATTTGATATAATCGGCGGGAAAATGACATTAATGGGTGCAGGTGGTGCCGCTTCTTCCATTCTTGTCCAGGCTGCAATTGATGGTGTAAAAGAAATCGACGTTTACAACAGACCAGGCGTAAATTTTGATAAAGCTCAAATCCTAATTGACAAATTAAACGAAGCTACTTCATCTAAAATTTCTTTATATGATTTAAACGATGAAACTTCCTTAAAAAAATCATTAGATTCAAGCACAATTTTAACTAACGGAACATCTCTTGGAATGGCTCCAAATAACGATTCCTGCATTATCAAAAACAGTTCATTTTTGCATCCTGAATTAATTGTTTCTGATATTGTTTACAATCCGCTAGAAACAAAACTTATGAAAATGAGCAAAGAAA
Organism: Eubacterium sp. CAG:156; assembly: GCF_000434315.1. NCBI lineage: Bacteria > Bacillati > Bacillota > Clostridia > Eubacteriales > Eubacteriaceae > Eubacterium > Eubacterium sp. CAG:156. The sequence continues at coordinate 62,601 of NZ_FR878136.1, forward strand.
TAGGTTGCCCTGTATTCAACGGTTTATACATGCTTTTGTATCAGGGAGCAGAAGCCTTTAAACTTTGGACCGGAAAAGAAATGCCTATTGACAAGATTAAAGCAAAATATTTTTAGAATAACTAATAAAAATTTTTTAAGACATTTATTTTTATGTAAGCTTCTTGTGTTAGATAGTGTCGAATATTTTGTGTAAGTTTCTTGGTTTAAATAATACAGACTATTTTTCATAAGCCTCTTGGGTTAAAAATATATTGAGTTTACATTAGTCTATAATAACAACAAAGATTAAATGGAATGAAATACTATCTGGTTCTAATTATGTAAACTATATTACGGATTTTCTTCCTATTTTCCGTATAATCCGTAAATTTGTTCAAAAATAATTTTCTTTATAAAGTTAAATACGGATGATATTAAAAATATTAAATATCATCCGTATTTTTCATTCTTAATTTCAAAAAATCATCATATTTTCAATACTTTTTTACGGATTATTTTTCAATTCTAATTACAATCCGTAATAATGCTAAAGAAATTATTTTATTGAAGAAATATCTGTTATTTTTTACGTTTTTTTAATTATTCTTTATCATATATCCGTAATTCAATAATTTAAGATATTTTTCTTTAATTAATCATATAATGACAATTCCACCTTATATCATCTTGCCTGCTATAAACCTAAATTATAATTCTAAGCTATAATCCCGAGTTATAATTCTAAGCTATAATCCTAAGTTATTTGCTATTTCAAACTATAATCCTAAGCCATAATTCAACCATATCATTTCAACTGTTCCTTAATTATTTCCAACAACTTTAGACATTTTCTTTTTCCAACGCCATAAAATAAATTTTTCAGGAATTCTTTTTAAAACTATTTGAATTTCTTCTTTTTTATCGATTTTTTTAACCATCACACTCTGGATTCCGGTTCTGTTTGCGCCATACACATCTGTGAATATCTGGTCGCCTACAAATATTGTAGAATCTACATCTGTGTGCATTAATTCCATCGCTTTTTTATAGTTCCTAGTTGAAGGTTTATGTGCATCAAATATGTATTTTGACTTAACTGCATAAGCGAATGGCTCAACTCTTGGTTCCTGGTTATTTGAAATAAGACACGTATCAAGTCCTATTTTTCTTAATTTTTCGAAAAATTCAATACTCTTATCTGTAGCGGGATGTCCATGAGGAACTAATGTATTGTCAATATCAAATATCACTCCTCTTATCCCCTGTTTATAATACATGTCAAAATCTATATCTTCTACAGAATTTACATATTCATTTGGGTAAAATCTTTCAAGCATATTTTTCTCCTGCGTTCTATCTTTTATTTACGATGTTCTTACATCATCAAATGCTCTAATTTAAAATGTTCCTACATTGTGAGATGCTCTAATTTAAAATGTTCCTACATCATCAGATACACAATTTTAAAATATTTCTACATCATTAGATGCACTAATCAAAGTTATTCTTACATCATCAGATGTACTAATTTAAAAATTTCTTTAACTCATCCATAAATGTATTTACATCTTTAAACTCTCTATATACAGAAGCAAATCTTACATATGCAACCTGGTCTAATTCTTTAATTTTATCCATAACGATTTCACCAATCTCGTTACTTGAAATCTCTTTTTCTTCTTTATTAAATATCTCTGCCTCTATTTCTTCAACCGTAGATACTATCTGATCATAAGATACAGGTCTTTTATGACATGAACGTACAATTCCCCTCTCTATCTTACTTCTATCATACGGCTCTCTGTTATCATCTTTCTTTATAACGATAAGAGGTATTGTTTCTACTTTTTCATATGTAGTAAAACGTTTACCACATACCTCACACTGTCTTCGGCGTCTGATAGAATTATTCTCTTCTGCCGGTCTTGAATCAATTACCTTTGTATTTTCTTCTCCACAAAATGGGCACTTCATATTCTGCCTCCTAATACTTAATTCCAGTCATAAATTGATTATAAAAAGAATTAGTTATCTGGTCAAGACGTTTTGTACTTATGCTTTACATCATCTAAGTCTACACTAACCAAAATAATATCAGCCCCAATCTGCTTTACACATTTTACAGGAATTATATATTCAAAATCGCTACATATAAGATTACAGAATTTTGTAGGCCCGGGCACAATCAGTGCTTCTATACATCCTGTGCAAATATCAAATTCCAAGTCTTCTACCGAGCCTATCATTTTACAGTCACAACAATTAATTACTTCTTTCTGTTTTAACTCACATATTCTCATTTTTGCTCTGCAGTCTTTTTTTTATTTTATGAGAAAAATTTGTATTTTATGATTTTATCTTATATAGTGTTTTATTATTTTAACTGATATATTATTTTGTATTTCCATGTCATCTATTTTTTTATCATTATTATTACATATTTTGCTTTACATTTTTTATCCCATATAGCGTTTTATCACTCATTATCGCATATAATGCTTCATTGCCTTTATCGCATTTTTTTCAAGTCTGCTAACCTGTGCCTGAGAAATTCCTATTTCATCAGCTATTTCCATTTGTGTTTTTCCCTTAAAAAATCTTAAGTCTATTATTTCTTTTTCTCTTTCCGGTAGCCCTTTAATTGCTTCAGCAAGAGCTATTCTATCTACCCATTTTTCTTCTTTATTTTTTTTATCACTTATCTGGTCCATCACATACAAAGTATCTCCTCCCTGGTCATATACCGGGTCAAATAAAGATACCGGACTTTGTATTGCATCTAAGGCATATATAACTTCTTCAGATGTAGCTCCAATTTCTTTTGATATTTCACTTATGGTTGGTTCTTTATTGCTTGTCTTCATTATACGTTCTTTAGCATAAATAGCTTTATACGCTGTATCTTTTATCGACCTGCTTACTCTGATTGATGCATTGTCTCTTAAAAATCTCTTTAGTTCTCCTGCAATCATAGGCACTGCATAGGTTGAAAACTTTACATTTAATGTGTCATCAAAATTGTCAACTGCTTTTATAAGTCCAACACATCCAATCTGAAACAAATCATCCATATTTTCATTGCTTCCCGAAAATCTCTGAATAATACTTAGCACAAGTCTCAAATTCCCCTGAATGTACCTTTCCCTTGCTTCTTTGTTTCCTTTTTTTATCTCTTTAAAAAGTTCAGTTTTTTCTTCATTTGTCAGTAACGGTAATTGTGTCGTGTTTACTCCACTTATTTCCACTTTAAAAAGAGCCATATTTCCCTCCAAATCATTCAATTACTTCTTATCAGCAAACAAATATTTGTCAATTTGTATTACATTTAAATGATTAACAAAAACACGGCTCTTTATACATTATTCATATTTTACAATTTCTTTTTTTAGTCGATTCATTATCTTTTTTTCTAATCTTGATATGTAAGATTGTGATATTCCAAGAAAATCTGCAACTTCCTTCTGTGTCATCTCCTCCCCTTCTTTATTATTTAGTCCAAATCTCATTTCCACTATTGCTTTTTCACGTTTATTTAATTTTTCAATAGCTTTTTTTAACAGACTTTTCTCCACTTCATTTTCAAGTCCTCTTGAAATAACGTCCTCATCTGTTCCAAGAATGTCCGAAAGCAAAAGTTCATTACCATCCCAGTCAACATTTAAAGGCTCATCTATAGATACTTCAAGTTTTGTTTTATTGTTTCTTCTCAAATACATTAGTATTTCATTTTCAATACAACGTGATGCATATGTAGCAAGTTTTATGTTTTTATCTGTCTTAAACGTATTTATTCCTTTAATAAGACCAATTGTTCCTATTGATATCAAATCTTCTACGCCTACCCCTGTATTATCAAATTTTTTTGCTATGTATACAACCAGTCTCAAATTATGTTCTATCAACATTCTTCTTGCTGATTCATCGTTTTCATTTATTAATTTTTCTAACTGTTTTGCCTCTTCTTCACCTTCAAGTGGAGCCGGAAGCACATCCGGTCCTCCGATATAATGTACTTCATTGCACTCATCTGAAAGTATCCATCTGGTAAGCACAGGAATCACATTTAAATTTTTAAGCAATTTTTCTCTCCTCTCTTTAATTTTTAATTGTGGACATGCACTGCAATTTCGCAATCGCCTATTTAATTTGTTTCAAAATTGCGAGTACATATTGCAATTTTCGCAATCGCCTATTTGTTTTTGATTTGTTTCACTATTATGTAGAATAAATTCAGAATTTAAAAGCATCTGATATTTTTTATCGTTATTAAACATTCCTTTATAAATTCCTAATACCGGATTTGAAATTTTCAAATTAATGTCTCTATTTTTAATTTCCATATAATCAACAGTAATTCCCGTCAATATTCCATTTTGACTTCCAACTGATTTGAATGGAATAAGAAAACATTTCTCATTTCCGGTTAAAATTTGTTTTATTACATTGTATTGCAAAACAGATACCGGTCTGCCTTTGTACGGTTCTCTTAAACTATTTCCTGTATCTTCTAAAGCGACTGTTTCTATCTTTGAATCGCCATTTACAATTCGTACATTATACAGATTTTTGCGGATCTTGAGTTTGTTTAGCATTTGATAAACTGCCACCTTCATTAGCAGACATCCAATTACTATTCCAAACATCAGCATTAGTACATTTAATTTTTTGTGTTCCTGTGTTTTTGCCTGTGCCACTGTTTTCCCCCAAAAACTATAGCTGCTAAGCATTGATACCACCCCATTCAACACAAAAGTAACACAATATACAACAGTCAGCATTTTTATTCCAGATAACTTTCTGTTATTAAACGCAATTCCGGTCATTATACATGGGACAATCAGCCATGTAAATAATATTTGCAGCACTCCGTATTTTACTTTAAGCACTAATATTATTACACTGTAAGTTGCTCCAAATAAAGCTGCGATAACACATCTGATTGCTGTTCGTACCTCTATTTTTCCTTTAAAGTTAAGTATCTGTTTTGCAACAACTAAAATAATAAAATCCATTAGAAAGTTTATTGCAAAATACACGTCTACATATATTACATGCATCCTTCACCTCCAAATGGTAAAGTCATTATATACTTAAAGCCCCGAAAAATTTGTCGAACTCTCGTGTAATAAAAAAATACATTTACAAAAAATGTAAATGTATTTTTCTTAAAACGTAAAATCTGCTTTCCTGACATCTTTAATAAATAAAAGTAAATTTTATTTATTATTTTTTATCATATCTACGAAATATTTATGTATTTTATCACTCTCATCTAATTCAGGATGAAATGACATTGCTAACATATTATTGTATTTTACGGCTACAATTTTTTCATTTACCACAGCCATAATTTCTGTGCCACATTTAACTGCTTCCACATATGGAGCCCTGATAAATGTCATTGGGACCTTTCCTATCCCCTTCATTTCTTCTTCCGTATAAAAGCTGCCTAATTGTCTTCCATAAGCATTTCTCTTTATTTTTACAGGCAACAGTCCTAAATGAACTTTATCATCATTTGCTATTTCTTCAGCTAAAAGTATCATTCCTGCACATGTTGCAAGTGCCGAAAGTCCGTTTTTTATTTTATTTTTTATTTCGTCTTCCATTCCAAGTTCTTTGATTAATTTACCCTGAACTGTACTCTCTCCCCCTGGAAGTATAATGCCATCAAATTCTTTATCCAAATCTTCTTTTTTACGAAGTTCAATGCATTCTACCCCTAATTTTTCAAGCATTTTTTCATGTTCTATATATGCACCCTGCACTGCAAGTACTGCAACTTTCATTGTATGCCTCCTTACATTTTAGTATCAGATATAACCTAAAGCTTAATATTTTAAGATTAGATTATTCTCCTCTTTTTGCCATTAAAAGTTCAATTTCCTGCTCGTTAATTCCAACCATGGCTTCACCTAAATCTTCTGATAATTCAGCAAGCATTTTATAATCATTGTAGTTTGTTACAGCCTTTACTATAGCCTGAGCACGTTTCTTAGGATTTCCTGATTTAAATATACCTGATCCTACAAATACACCTTCTGCTCCTAACTGCATCATTAAAGCTGCATCTGCAGGAGTTGCAACTCCACCTGCTGCAAAGTTAACAACCGGAAGTCTGTGATTTTCATGAACATATAATACTAAATCATATGGAACTCTTAATTCTTTTGCTACTTCGTATAATTCGTCTTCTCTCATTGATCCGATTCTGGCGATTTCCTGATTCATCATTCTCATATGACGCACTGCCTGAACAACATCACCTGTTCCAGGTTCTCCTTTTGTTCTAATCATTGAAGCTCCTTCATTGATTCTTCTTAAAGCTTCTCCTAAATCCTTTGCACCGCATACGAATGGAACATTAAATTTTGTCTTATCAATATGGAATACATCATCTGCCGGTGATAACACTTCACTTTCATCTATGTAATCGATTTCAATTGCTTCTAAAATCTGAGCTTCAGCAAAATGACCGATTCTGCACTTTGCCATGACAGGAATTGAAACTGCTTCCTGAATTTCTTTAATCATTGCAGGGTCACTCATTCTTGCCACACCGCCTGCTGCTCTAATATCTGCCGGAATTCTTTCAAGTGCCATTACCGCACATGCTCCTGCTTCTTCTGCTATCTTTGCCTGTTCCGGTGTTGTAACATCCATAATTACTCCACCCTTTAACATCTGTGCCAATTCCTTATTAAGTTCATATCTTTTATTTGCCATTTTTGCTCTCCTTATAATACCTTTATTTGTATTTATTTTTAGGATTACAAACGCGTCTGTAAATTCAACCTATTCTCTTTCATATTTAGGCTTCTAATTTGATATATCTTTTTTACTTTTACATAATACAAAAAAACTGATACTGTCTAAATATCCATTTTAGCATTTTTAGACAATACCAGTTTTTTTATATTTATTCATTTGTATTAATTATGCTTATTATCATGACTTATATTTTAATCCCATCCTACACTTTCTTCCTGAACTATATATTTTTTTGGAATATGCACATTTACCTCATAACTTGACAAATAGTAATTTTCCACATCAGTATTGTATCCAACATTACTATTGTCAAATCTATTCGTAAAACTACCTAAAAATACATCTTTAGACAACACTAAATACAGTTTATTTTTCTGTTTGCTTTCTATATGCATCTTATGATCCTTTATATATACGTTGAATTCCATATTTTCATATATATCCTTAATATAATCGCTATGTATTTCCGGTGCATGCCTTACTATTCAGTCTCAATGTCAGTTGCCGGATCCCTACCATCAATCAATACATTTCCTTCATCGGGACTGAGTTTTCCTGCTATAAGCTTCATCAATGTTGTTTTTCCTTCACCATTTCTTCCAACTATTCCAACTATTTGTCCCGGTGCTATGCTAACATTTAAACAATTGAATATCTTTTTACTTTTATATCCATATCCAAATTTCAGATTTTCTATTTTAATCTCATTACTCATTACTGCCCTATCTCCTTATATTTTTCTTCTATCAGCTCAATCACTTCCTGTTTAGACATCGATAATCTGTTTCCCCAGCAAACCAGGTCGTCTACTATCTTAGTCATCTCTTCTTTTCGTTTTCTGTCTTCAACAAGTTTTTTAGCATTAACTGCAATGGTCATTGCCTGACCTCTTTTTTTAATTAAAATTCCTCTGTTAACAAGAAGATTTATTCCCTTTGCAGCGGTTGCCGGATTAACATGCAATTCCTTTGCCAAAACCAATTGTGAATAACATGATTCTCCTTCTTCAAGTTTACCTGATAAAATATCGTCTTCTATAGCTTCTGCAATTTGAACATAAATAGGGACCATACTATTTTCATTAATATCCATTATGTTTCTCCTACTACATTACTCATATAATGTAGTATAGTTGTAGTGTAGTTATTTGTCAAGTTGAACACAAAAAGAGACAGACCTATATCAAAATACGAGTCTGTCTCTTTTATATATTTTAATCTAATTTATTTGTTCTGTAAGAAATCAGGAATCTTTAATTCTCTTGGTTCTACTGTTGGCTGTGGTTTTATCGGCTGGCTTGATGTAAATGGCTTAATTGTTGATGCACCTGATATTCCACCAAAAGGTCTTGTTGTCTTTCCTGTTGTAAATGGATTAGCTGTGATTGCACTACCCTGATCAATTCCTGTAGCCATAACAGTAATTGAACATTCGTCAGGATATGTATCATCATAACGAACACCAAAGATGATATTAGCATCTTCACCTGCTAATTCCTGAACATAACTTGCTGCTTCATTAGCTTCAAAGAGTGATACATCACCTGTAATATTAACGATAACGTGCTTAGCACCTTCAATTGTTGTTTCAAGTAATGGAGATGTTACAGCCATCTGAACTGCTTCGTTAGCTTTTTCATCACCACTTGCTGAACCGATACCGATATGTGCAATACCTGCATCTCTCATAACTGTCTGTACATCAGCAAAGTCAAGGTTAATTAATGCAGGTACATTAATTAAGTCTGTAATACCCTGTACTGACTGCTGTAATACTTCATCAGCTTTCTTTAATGCTTCAGGCATTGTTGTTCTTCTATCAACGATTTCAAGTAATTTATCATTAGGAATAACAATTAAAGTATCAACATTTTCCTTTAATCTTTCTACCCCTGCTAATGCATTGTTCATTCTTGTCTTAGCTTCAAATCTAAAAGGCTTTGTAACAACACCTACTGTAAGTACGCCCTGTTCCTTAGCGATTCTTGCAACAACAGGTGCAGCTCCTGTACCTGTTCCACCGCCCATACCACAAGTAACAAACACCATGTCTGCTCCCTTGATTAACTGAGCTAATTCTTCAACATTCTCTTCTGCTGCTGCTTCACCAACTTCAGGCTTAGCTCCTGCACCAAGTCCCTTAGTTACCTTTTCACCAATCTGTAATGTTGTTGGTGCTTTACATCTCTTTAATGCCTGTGCATCTGTATTTACACCAATAAATTCTACTCCACCTATATTTTCATCTATCATACGGTTAACAGCATTATTACCTGCGCCACCAACGCCTATAACGATAATCTTTGCAACTGCTTCTGTTTCATTTGTTGTGATTTCTATCAAGAGCTTGTCCTCCTTCGTTTCATTTCATTCATTATTCTCGATACTCTAACTCAATTAGTATACAACAATGTAGACAAAAAATCTACTTCATTGCATATATTATATATAATATATTCGTTTGAAAAAAATATCAACAAATTTTTTTACAAAATAATAATATTTTTAAATTTTTACTGTTCAACTGCTGTAGTTTCTTCATTTGTTGCTTCATTACTTACCGGATTACTATTATTTTGTGTTTCATCCTGATTTGTATTATCCACACTCTCACTTTCACTCTGGGATGATGTCTTAGTTTCATTTTCCTTTAAAGTATATCCGCTTCCATCTGTACTCAAAGACTTCATGTTAAGAGTGCCTTTATATTTAAGAAGTCCTCCATCAATCATATCACTCAAATCTATCATTTTTTCATTTAAGTCTCTGCCTTTTCCAAATTCAATTTTTACTTTCTTTATGTAAATAGAAGCCTGTCCATCTTCTGTAATTTCAATTTTCTTTACATTAAAGTTATATTTCTGAATTGCCTGGGAAACAGTCAGTAGCAAATCATATACATCTTCATCTTTAACTTCAAATTTTTCATACAATTTAGGATTATTAATTTCGATTCCAACAACATTTGGAATACCTTTTATTTTCTCGGTAGCTAATTTTTCTATAACACCGTCTCTGTCAAAATAAATATATATGCCATCTTTTTCCACATAACCAATTAGACTTTTTTCATATACCGATAATTGAATTTTTGATGGTGACTTCATTTTGACATCATATTTATCTAAAAACGGAATTTCCACTTTTCCTATTCCGGTTTTTGCTTTTAACCAGAATACAAATGTATTTTTATTTTTTCCATCTTTAAATATGTAATCCGTCAATTCCTGCTGTGTGTATATTTCATTTCCTTTCATTTCTACGGAATTTAATTTAAAGCCAAAATATATAATGCAAAATACCGCTGCCACAACTGCAGAAATACTTAAAACAACTTTAAGCACCTTCCTTAAAGTTCTTGTTGCTTTTCTAAATCGCATTTTACGTATTCTTTTTTTACTTTCTTTTTGAATACGTCTTTCTTCTTTCTCCTCGTTCTTTCTTGCTCTTTCCTGTGCTTTTTTCTGAAGAATTCTCTCTTTTTCTTCTGCCTTTTTAGTCTGAAGTTTTTTCTTTCTCTGTTCCTGACGTCTTAACTCTTCCTGACGTCTTTCATTTCTTTCTTTATTTTCTCTTTCGTGTCTTCGTTTTTGTTCGATTCTTTCCGCCTGCTGATGATTTTTTATCTGCGTCTGATGTCGGTGTTGACGCTGTTTTTTCATCTGCGCACGTTTTCTATCCATTTTTCTGCTCATAAAACTGCATCAACTCCTTTTCTTATTGTATTCTCTTAATCTGTTTTGAGACAGCTAATACAAGTGACATTTCATATAACAGGAACAATATTGATGTTCCTCCATAACTTATAAATGGAAGAGATACACCTGTGTTTGGGATTGAATTTGTTACAACCGCTATGTTAAGCACTACCTGAACTGATATTTGTGCCATAACACCAACAACCAGTAATGATGAAAATAAATCCGGTGCATTTCCTGCTATAATTCTCATTCTTCTTATTATAAATGCAAATAAAACAATAATTGCAACTGCTCCAAACAATCCTAATTCTTCGCATACAATTGAAAAAATCATATCATTTGCACTTTCAGGAACAAAACCAAGTTTCTGTGCACTCTGTCCTAATCCTTTACCAAATAATCCTCCTGAACCTATGGCATACAATCCCTGAAGCACCTGAAATCCACCATCAGCCGCATTATCTTCCGGATTTAGCCATACCGAAATACGATTCAATCTAAATCCATCACCATGTAATGTTAAATATGCTCCCATTGGAATTGCTGCTAATGCTACAAGAAATATCGCCTGTTTAACAAATTTCTTTGGCACACCTACTACTAAAATCATAATAGCCGGTATTGTTGCAATTATAATGGCTGAACTTAAGTTAGATGTTAATACCATGATTGAAAGTGTCGCTACAATTGTATAACTATATACGCGCCATATGTTTCTGTAATCCTTTAACGCCTTTTGTGAACATTTTGACAACAGACTTGCAGTAAGCACTATAACCGTAAATTTTACAAATTCTGCCGGCTGGAAAGAAAATATTCCATATCCTAACCATCTTTTTGCACCATTTCTTTCGATTCCAAGAGGTGTTGCCACAACCATTACAACACAAACAATAGAAACTATGTACATTGGCATTGCCATTCTATTCATAAGTGTTATAAAAAACTTTGAATTTTTTATAACAAACCAACCTACAACCCCTCCTGCAATAGTAAATATAATTTCTCTTTTTACATAATAACTTGCATCGCCTTTAGCTAACTGAGCCGAATAGGAACTTGCACTATAAAGTAATACAAATCCAAGGCAAATCAAAAAAATTAAAACGCATAAAAGGCTATAGTCAAAATAATTTGCAGATTTCTTTTCTTTTTTAGTTTTAACAATTTCATCTTCTGAAACTGAATTGTACTCTGTTTTCATATTTACTCCTTTCTAAGCGTTTTAATTTATATTATCATTTTATAATGCTACATATCCTAAAAGGCATAATACTGCTGTTATAACTGTAAATGCTGCAACTATCTGTGTTTCCATATATCCACATTTTTCAAAATGATGATGTATTGGTGTCATTTTGAAAATTCTTCTTCCCTGACCATATATTTTCTTTGTTATTTTGAAATATGTAACCTGCATCATAACTGTTACTATTTCCATGAGATAAATAAATGCAACTATCAAAATAAATAATGGCATTTTCATCATATATGCTGTTGCAGCAACAAATCCGCCAAGTGCTAAGGAACCTGTGTCTCCCATAAATACTCTTGCAGGATATACATTGAATAATAAGAATCCCATTAATGCACCTGCTAAAGCTGCTGTAACTGGTGCTATTCCACTATTTGTTCCTATTGAAACCACCATGAAAAATACTGCTATCATTAATGTAACACTTGTGGCCAATCCATCTAAACCATCTGTAAAATTAGCTCCATTTACAGTTCCTAATACAACGAAGAACAGCATTGGTATAAACAACCATCCCATGTCAACTGTCTGACCATGTGTAAATGGAATTATAATTTCTGTTCCCATTCCTGAATATTTTACCATATAAAATGCGAATATTGCTGTGATAACAATTTCACACAACATTTTCTGTATCTGATTTAAGCCTTCATTTCTCTTCATAACTACTTTAATGAAGTCATCTAAAAATCCTACAATTCCAAATCCTATTGTTACAAATAATATTGGAACAATCTTTGGATAATCTTTTATAAAGAACAAAGATGTTACGATTAAACTAAATAAAATAATCATTCCACCCATTGTAGGTGTTCCTGCTTTGCTTTTATGACTCTCCGGCCCTTCTTCTCTAATATACTGTCCAAATTTTACTTTTTTTAATATTGGAATTACTATAGGGCATAAAATTATGCTAATAACAAATGACATAATTATTCCAAAAATAATATTTGTATCCATTTTTTCTCCTCTTTCTGTTTTTTATAATTATAATCACTTCTTTACAAATAGAAAAGCGATTTAATTTACGTGCATTAAATATATATCACATTTTTAATAAGTATGCATTATATTTTATTTAACAACATACGGTAAAATATTCTCATATAGTTGTTTCATTAACGGTCCAACTACTGTTCCTCCATAATATACTCCTTGCGGTTCATCAACAATTATCATCGCAATAACCTGTGGATCATTAGCAGGTGCAAATGCCATAAAAGATGCTATATATTTTCTGGCACTTCTTGGAAGTTTCTGCGATGTGGCGGTCTTTCCACCTATTCTATATCCTTCAACCTGTGCTTTATTTCCCGTTCCTTCAGCAACCACTTTTTCCAAAATATATTTCATTTTTTCTGAAACATCTTTGCTTATTACATTTTTCTTTTCATTATATTTTAATTTTTTAACTGTTTCATTGTTTTCATTTCGAATTTCAACACCAAAATGTGGAGTTACCAAATTACCTCCATTTACTATGGCACTTGCCGCAGTCAAAAACTGTACAGGTGTAATCTGAAACGACTGACCAAATGACATTGTTGCTAATTCAACATTCCCTACATTTTTCTGTTTATGAATAATTGTTCCTGCTTCGCCAGGCAAATCAATTCCGGTTGTTTTTAAAAGTCCAAGCTTATCCATATAATTATAAAACTTTTTTACTCCAACTCTTAATCCAACATTTACAAATACCGGATTGCACGAATTCATGGTTCCATGTACAAAATCCTGACTTCCATGCCCAGTAGTCTTATGGCATCTTATCCTTCTGTCATCTACAACTACAAATCCCGGACAATTAAATGTCGAATCCAAACTTACAAGATTTTCTGACAAAGCCGCGGTTGCCGTAACAATTTTAAACGTAGAACCCGGCTCATATGTGTCATTTATGCATTGATTTCTCCACATATTATTAAGTAAATCCTGTTTTGATTTTCCGGAAGTATCATTTGAAAATTCTTCTGTAAGAGAATATGGATTGTTCAAATCAAATTCCGGTGCATTTACCATGGCCATTATTTCTCCGTTTTTAGGATTCATAACTATCACCGAAACATAATTTGCCTGCTTTGCTCCTAATGCATTGTAAGCTATTTGTTCACAATATTTTTGAATATTTATATCTATTCCTGTAACCAGATTATAGCCGGGTACAGGTTCAACTCTTTCTTCTAATGCTGTATCTAACTCTATTCCCCTTGAGTCAGTAGGCGTTAGAATGAGTCCGTCCTTGCCCTGAAGATATTTGTCATATTTAACCTCAAGTCCTACAATGCCCTGATTATCCGCTCCGGTAAATCCTAACACTTTTGATGCCATCGAAGAATAAGGATAATACCTTTTGTAATCTTCGTCAACCTTTACGCCGTCAAAATCATAGCTTCGTATTTTATCTCCTATTTCTTTATCCACATTGGACTTTATTTTTTCTCTTACACTTACTTTTTCTACTTTTTTTCTTACTTCTTTTTCTTCTAAATCCAGTTCTTCACATAACATCTTAATTACTGCGTCCGTATCTCTAATCTGTCTGTGAATTACCGAAACCGTACATACAGTTTTGTTAGACGCAATAACATTATTATTTCTGTCTAATATTTTTCCTCTGGCAGCTTTAATTCTACGTTCTCTTTCCTGCACATCCAAAGCTTTCTGAGAATAATATTCACCCTTAACTACCATTATATATACAAGTTTTCCAAATACCCCTAACATCATTATGTATATTATGCAGACATATATAAGCATCATTTTACGTTGCTTGGTTCTTACTTTACCCAGTTTCATAAATAACCATTTTTTTAATGATTACTACTAATATATTCTGTCATTTTAAACATATTCTGTATAAATAATTATTCTTCACCTGTATAATCATTTTGATTTTCTGTCTGTGTTTCTACAGGCATATCCTCCTGTGTTATTCCCTGAGAATAATTATCCTTTATATCACTCTTTTTTGTATTTGTTATATCCTTATCTTTTCCTGCATCTTCAGTCTGAGAAACACCCATATATGGAAGTACCTGTTTCATAATATATGTCCAAAATTCTGTACTAAACGCTGTAGACTGTGTATCCTCTTTTGGAGAATCCATGATTGTATAGCATACTACCTCAGGATTTTCCACAGGTGCACATCCTAAAAATGAAACGATATATTCTCCTGGAATTCTTCCTGTCTTTCCATCTGTATAATGCTTTTCTGCTGTACCTGTTTTACCACCAATTGTATATCCCGGAATAGCTGCTGTTTTACCTGTTCCGTCTGTAACTACAGCTCTTAACGCTTCTTTTATAAAATCAGAAGTTTTATCAGTTACTGTTTCCTTTACTAAAGTCTTTGAATAATTATCAATTA
The DNA here is from genome assembly GCF_000434315.1 of Eubacterium sp. CAG:156. NCBI lineage: Bacteria > Bacillati > Bacillota > Clostridia > Eubacteriales > Eubacteriaceae > Eubacterium > Eubacterium sp. CAG:156. The sequence continues at coordinate 77,678 of NZ_FR878136.1, forward strand.
ATTCTCCATCCTCTGAAACAACTTCTTTTACTACATGTGGTTCGTAATAATTTCCGCCATTTACTAAAGAAGAAAATCCTGCAACCATTTGAATCATGTTTACATTGATATTCTGTCCAAATGAATTAGTAGCTAAACTTGATGCCCCCATATTACTATCATATACAAGTCCTCTTGTTTCACTTGGTAAATCTATACCTGTTTTCGCACCAAATCCAAATCTTCTCTGATATTCAACTAATTTTTTTGCTCCTAAATCAAATCCGATTCTCATAAGAGCATCATTACATGAATATGCCAATGCCTGTTTTGTTGTGATTGTTCCATGTCCTGAAACATCATGACATCTAATAGTAAATCCACCTACAACTTCATATCCATCACAAAAATATGTGCTGTTTCTTGTAGTTTTTCCTTCTTCATATGCCGCAGCAATAGTAAACGGTTTAATTGTTGAACCCGGTTCAAATGAATCACTTACACAAAAGTTTTTCCATCTTGAATTAAGCGCATCAGAAATTTCTTTTTCTGAAAGATTTTCCTGTTCCTGTTCTGTGTATTTAAATGATAAATCCCATGGTTCATTTAAATTAAACGTTGTATTATCAGCCATAGCAAGTATTTCACCTGTATTAGGGTCTGCTATTACTGCTGCAAGTCTCTTTGGCTGATATTTTTTCATATATTTCTTTATTGCTTTTTGAACAATTCTTTGTATATTCATGTCTATAGTCGATACAACTGTATCTCCATTAGTAGGATCCTTAATTACAGTCTCCATACTGTTATCTGAATTTACATATCCATATTCTCGTCCGTTAAGCCCTGAAAGTACATCATTATAACTTGATTCAATTCCAATATTCGCACTTCCATCTTTATTAACAAATCCTAAAGTGCTGCATGCTAATGAATTATACGGATACATTCTCTTATATTCTTCTTCAAACCATACACCCTTTACATAGGATATTTCCTTTGCTTCTTCTTTTGATGGGTCTTCCTTATTAATATAATCCTTATACCCTTCTATATCTTTGTATTCTAACTGCTTTAATACTACCCAGTAACTGTTATCTTTTCTTTCTTTTATGCCTTTTGTAAGTTCATCTTTATTCAAGTCAAAATATCTTGTCAAAACATTTACTGTTGGTTCAAGATATTTTTTGTTGCTAAGAATTACCTTTGAATCAATCACAAGATTGTATACTTTAACGCTTGTTGCTAACACATTTCCATTTCTATCTAAAATGTCTCCTCTTTTATAAGGAAGTGTCTTGCTTGTATAACCTTGCTGTGCCAATACCTTAATTGAATATTCATCTCCTTTTGCCTTTGTCAAATATCCAATTCTTATACATAACGCAAATAAAGCTAGGATGATTAATACAAATACAATCGCTAGCTTTTTCTGCATTCCTTTATTAAATTCTGCTCTCTTATATGACCGTCTTGCCGGTCTTCTTCTATTTTCTACCATAATCTTTTATTCTTTCGGAATATCTCCATACTGCACGGTATAACCGCTATCGCTTGATTTGTAGAAAACTATCTGCTCATCTGTAGCCTGAGTCATACCCATTTCCTGTGTTGCCTTTTTATAAATGTTGTTTGTATCCATACAACTGTTTATAGAATAATTTAATGAGTCATTTTGTGAAGCTACTGTGCTAATGTCTGTTTTTAATTTTGAAATTTCACTTCTTGTTTGAGAAATTTCTGACTGTACATATAAATATCCAAAGCACATTGCAAGACATACCGCAAATACTCCTGTAAGGAAAAATACATATGAACCATTCATATGTAATGCTCTTTCCCTTTCTCTTATTTGTCTTTCTGACTCATATACTCTTTTTCCATCTTTATATACTCGTCTTGTTCTCTCTGGAACTATTTCTTCTTTTCTAACTGTATTTCCGTCTATATATGCATTACTACGATATCCGTACTCCCTTTTTCCCTGTTTCATTGCTATCGCCTTTCAAATATTCTTAGTTTTGAGCTTTTTGCTCTCTTATTCACCTCAATCTCCTCTTCAGAAGGGATTATAGGCTTCCTTGTAATAACCTTTCCTTTTGATACTTTTCCGCAAACGCACACCGGAAAATTAGGTGGGCATGTACAAGGATTTTCATTTTCCTTAAATTTAACTTTTACTATTCTGTCTTCTAATGAGTGGAACGTTATTATACAAATTCTTCCACCCGGTTTTAAATGATCAATCATTGTATCTAGCGACTGACTCAACACTTCTAATTCTCTGTTTACTTCAATTCTTATTGCCTGAAATGTCTTCTTTGCAGGATGTCCACCTTTACTCTGTACTTTCATAGGTATCGCACCCTTTATAATGTCACTTAATTCTTTTGTTGTTTCGATTTTCTTTTCTTCTCTCGCTTTTACGATATGCTTTGCAATATTCTTTGCAAATTTGTCTTCACCATAATCTCTGATTATTCTGTTAAGTTCCATCTCGCTGTATTCATTAACAACACTGCTTGCTGTTCTGCTTTGTCTTGTGTCCATTCTCATATCAAGTGGAGCATCTGATTTGTAAGAAAATCCTCTTTCCAAATTATCAATTTGATATGAAGAAACGCCTAAATCCAATACGATTCCATCAACTTTTTCTACATTCAAATCCTTAAGTATTGTGTCTATCTCACAATAGTTGCTTCTTACTAATGATGTCTTGTCTTCAAATTCACTTAATCTTTTTCTTGCTGCTTCTAAGGCTTCTCCATCCTGATCAATTCCTATGAATCTACCTTTATTCGACAGACGCTTGCATACTTCATATGCATGTCCGCCTCCGCCTAATGTTCCATCTACATATATTCCGTCCGGTTTTATATCTAAGCCATCAATGGTTTCTTCTAAAAGTACTGACACATGTTTGAAATCCATATGACCCCTCTTTTCTAATTGTTTTATATTCTATATTCCAAGTTCTGACATGTGCTCTGCAATTTCATCCATGTCATCATATTCTGTATTTTCTGCCCATTTATCTGGATTCCAGATTTCTATTCTTTTTCCTGCGCCTACCCATACTATATCTTTTTCAAGTGAGGCATATGCCCTTAATTCTGCAGGTATTAAAACTCTTCCCTGTTTATCAGTCTCAAGGGTTGCTGCCCCCGCGAGGAAAAATCTAACAAATTTACGGACATTTTTGTCTGTTAATGATAGTGACCCAATTTTTTCAGCTAATATATTCCATTCACTTTCTGTAAACCCGAATATACACTGGTCTAATCCTTTGGTAATTACAAACTTCTCCCCAAGTTCTTCTCTAAACTTGGCAGGGACAATTGCTCTACCTTTTGTATCAACTTTTTGATTGTATTGTCCCATTAACATTGAAATCACCTACTTTTTATGGTTTTTTGCTAATTTTCAACCACTTTTAACCACTTTTCTCCACTTTGTGCCACTCATAAGGCTATTTTAGTACAAATATGGGCTTTCTGCAATACTTTTTTTGCTGTATTTGCCATACATTTCTTACAAATTAGTTTTCTTATACAAACTATGAGAAACACGCTTTGCGAGTTTCTCAAGTTATCGCGGCAGTCGCCAAGGTCTCACGCAAGCATGGACTTTGGCTCGTTGCTCGTGTAAATAAAAAGCTTCGCCTAAAATAAGACGAAGCTTTTTAAAATAATTACTATTCACTTTTATATTTCAATTTCCGATGTGTCATCAACATCCTTTTTTAATTTATTTCTCATATAAATAGCAAATGCTATTCCTACTATTACAAGTATTAAAGATAATACCTGCGAAACAGGCCATCCTGTAACCGGCATTATAAGTTGGTCAGAGCGTAGTCCCTCAATAAAGAATCTTCCTGTTCCATACCCGATTATATACCACAAAAATACCTCTCCATTATATTTCTTCTTATCTCTAAATATAAGTAATATAATTAATAGTACCAGATTCCAACATGATTCATATAAAAATGTAGGATGAACCTGAATGTATCCTATCTGTTCCAATGTTTTGCCAAACATTTTCTCCATTCCTTCTCTTACGGAATCCGGAACCTGAGTTATACTATAATGACTGTCAAAATATATTTTCATTGCGAATGGATTTTTACCTGATGCAACTCCTCCGAACGCTTCTCTGTTAAAGAAATTACCCCATCTTCCAAGTATCTGTCCAAGTATTAATCCTAACACTGCCGTGTCCATTACTCTTGGCATTGACATTTTTTTAATTCTCGTATATACAAAACACGTAATTATTGCTGCAATTATTCCACCATATATTGCAAGTCCTCCACCTCTTATATTTAATATCTGTCCCGGATTTTTCTTATAATAATCCCAACTGAATATTACATAATAAAGTCTTGCTCCAATAACGCTAAATATAATTGCATATATTGCGAAATCAATATAGTCATTTGGATCCTGTCCTGTTCTCTTTGCTTCTGCACACGTAACAATTATTCCTAATATCATACCTGTTGCTATTATCATTCCATAATAAGCAATATCAACTCCAAATATCGAAATACTTTTTCCAACATTATTAAGTTTTATTCCCAAATTGGCAAATTCAATGCTGGTTGCTAAAATACTATTCATATAACTTTCCTTCTTATTCTTTTTATCTTCTTATTGCTATTTTCCTATTAATTAATATCATTTTCTTAATTTTTAATCTAGGCTTTTTTGTCTTCTCCGATTATATCTTTGACAATATTTAATGTCAATGTTTACCGCTCTTTTGCCTTCTTTGTTTTAACTGCATTTATTCTTATTTTCAAATTTATAAAAGTATGCTAAACTATGATGTGGTAATACCAAAGAAACGGAGGATTTCATATGAAGTTAGGTATTGTAGGCTTACCAAATGTAGGCAAAAGTACTTTATTTAATTCATTAACAAAGGCCGGTGCAGAATCAGCAAATTATCCTTTCTGTACTATCGACCCTAACGTTGGTGTTGTTGCAGTCCCTGATGAGAGACTTAACAAGTTAGCTGCTTTATACAACTCAGCTAAAGTAACACCTGCAGTTATTGAATTTGTTGACATAGCAGGATTAGTAAAGGGTGCTTCTAAAGGTGAAGGTCTTGGAAACCAGTTCCTTGCCAATATCCGTGAGGTTGACGCAATCGTACATGTTGTAAGATGTTTTGAGGACACAAATGTTATCCATGTAGACGGAAACATTAATCCTTTAAGAGATATTGAAACTATTAATCTTGAATTAATCTTATCTGATGCAGAAATTTTGGAACGTCGTATCGCTAAGACGACAAGAGGTGCAAGAAATGATAAGACTTTAGCTAAAGAACTTGATTTCTTACAGAGATTAAAAGCTTATCTTGAAGCAGGAAATCTTGCAATCGGATTTGATACTGATGATGAAGATGAACAGGCATGGATTAAAGAATATAATCTTTTAACATACAAACCTGTTATCTTTGCTGCAAATGTTTCTGAAGATGATTTAGCTGATGACGGTGCTTCTAACGAACACGTTGCTGCTGTAAGAAAGTTTGCTGCTGAGAACAATTGCGAAGTTTTTGTAATCAGTGCTGAAATCGAACAGGAAATTTCTGAATTAGATGATGACGAAAAGCAAATGTTCCTTGAAGACTTAGGATTAAAGGAATCAGGTCTTGATAAACTAATCAAAGCAAGTTATTCTCTTCTTGGTCTCATCAGTTATTTAACATCAGGTGAAGATGAAACAAGAGCATGGACAATCAAGAAAGGTACAAAAGCTCCACAGGCTGCCGGCAAAATTCACACTGATTTTGAACGTGGATTTATCAAAGCCGAAGTTGTAAATTATCAGGATTTGCTTGACTGTGGTTCTTATTCAAAAGCAAAAGAAAAAGGTCTTGTAGGCCTTGAAGGAAAAGACTATATTGTAAAAGATGGAGATGTAATTCTTTTCAGATTTAATGTATAGCATTATCAATAAGACCATTTGTTTATCAGATGGTCTTATTTTTATATATAGAAATTCAATCTTTACATTTACCTTTCAATTTGGGATGAATGTAAAACTTAACGAAAGAACGCTCGCGCTGCTTGCCGCTCGTAGCAGTTCTAAATATTCAGCACATATTCTAACTTTGAAAACTGCGTTTTCAGCCAGAATATGCACTGAATATTTGAACCGACGGCGACAAATGCTCTTTCTTTTAAGTTTTACATTCATCCCAAATAAAAACAAATTAATTATGCAATACATATTATCAGGAGATTATTATATGAAAGAAATTAAATTAGATGTTCACACACATACATTAGCCAGTGGGCACGCTTATGGTACAATCAACGAAATGATTAAAGAAGCATCCAATCGTAACTTGGATATTTTAGGCATAACAGAACACGGTCCCGGAATTCCTGGTGCATGCAATCCATTCTACTTTTTCAACATAAAAGTAGTTCCACATATGCAATATGGAGTTAAACTCATGCTTGGTGCTGAAATTAATATACTTGACTACAAAGGAACCTTAGATTTAAAGCCTGAACATATTAAACATTTAGATTTAAGAATAGCGGGAATTCATTTTCAATGTTACAAACCGGGAAGCATCGACGAAAATACTACTGCAATAATCAACGCAATAAAAAATGCTGACATCGACATAATCAGTCATCCTGATGACGGACATTGCCCTTTAGATTACGAAGCTGTAGTAAAAGCAGCTAAAGAATACCATACCTTATTAGAGCTTAACAACAACGCCCTACGTAGTTCTTCCCGTTTAAATGTAGCACAAAATCAGGAAACTCTAATGAAATTGTCAATGAAATATGATGTACCTATGATATGCGGTAGCGACGCTCACTACATGAATGACATTGCAAACTATACTTGCATCGAACCAATTATTAAAAAAGTAAACTTTCCTGATAAACTCATAATCAATTATGACTCAAAGAAATTTGAAGAATATATAAATGAAAATGCCAAAAACAGATTATACCATTAATTTAAAAATTATAATGCAAATGATGTCAAGGTCACAATATGAGCAAAGAGTGGGATAATTCCCACGATATGCGAATATTGGGTAGGATTGTGAAAGTGCATAGCACGGAATAATCCATAGGCATCAATGTTTGGTGCTTTTGCCCCCCAACATCATATAAATTGATATAACAAAATTTATAATGACTATAAAACTAATAAACTAAATTTGCGATGGCTATAAAACTTAAAAGAAAGAGCATTTGTCGCCGTCGGTTCAAATATTCAGTGCATATTCTGGCTGAAAACGCAGTTTTCAAAGT
>NZ_FR878137.1:0-26764 GCF_000434315.1 Eubacterium sp. CAG:156
GGGGTTCGAGTCCCCGGTGGCTCACTGACAGGTGTAAGAAATCTTACACCTGTTATTTTTTGAAATGATTTAGCGGGTGTGGCGGAATTGGCAGACGCGCCAGATTTAGGTTCTGGTGGGAGACCGTGCAGGTTCAAGTCCTGTCACCCGCATGAAAAAGGATTGTCGATTGCGACAATCCTTTTTGTTTTTGAAGAATTACTAAAAAATCAAATAAAAAGCTACCTTTAATTAAAAGGAGATATATGGTATTATTTATTATGCTATTCACATGGGATATTAGAATCGAAGAATAAGAAAAGCCAATAGATATGGAGGAGAAAAAGGTGGAAAAAGAATTTAGAGACAAGGTTCTTAGATTTGGATTAATAACATTAGTTATATGCATTTTATTGGAAATTTTTGTGTTTAACTATAAGAGCTTTACGTTGTTGGGAGGTAAATATAATCAAAGGACAATTCCAGTGTCGGAAGCACAGGTTACAGGTGCAAGTGAGAGTAATGGAGTATATACTGCATCGAACAAGGAAATAGCAGTAAAGTTTCCGGTAAATGATTATGTTAAAACGATAAAGTTTAATATGGAATCTGCTGATGGTGGAAAAGAACAAACAGATGTAAGTATCGCATATACAGAAAGCGCACATAGAGACTCAGATAGGTATAGCAATAAAAAGATGAATATAGTTAAATCTATGCCTGAAACAAAATATGCTACTTGTAGTTTTACAGGTGAAACATATACGATTACCATGAAAATAGAATCTGAAGCAAATCAGAGGTATACAATTACAGGTTTGACTATAAATGAAAAAATCCCATTTAAATTTTCTTTTATCAGAGTTTTTATGATATTTATCATAATGGTTTTGGGATATGTATTTGCTAAATATCCAGGACTTGATGGAAGAATGAATCTGAAGAAAAAAAGTCAAAAGGCGGTAGTTATATTTGCAGTAGTTGTATCAGCGTTAACACTTACATTTATTGCAAAAATGTATACAGATGATTTGTTTAAAACAGAAGAAGTTGTGACGAATCAGATAAATCAGGAATTAGTTGATGCGTTTGAAAAAGGACAGGTATCATTGCTTGATCCTGTTCCGCAGGCGTTACTCGATGTGGATAATCCGTATGATTGGACGCAAAGAACGACAATGGGAGAATCATACAAATGGGATCATTTGCTTTATAATGGAAAATATTATTCATATTATGGAATAACAACAGTTTTAACGTTATTTATGCCATATCATAAGATTACGGGAAAATATTTTTCTACGGCCTTAGCGACTTACATTTATAGTATGATAGCGTTGATTTTTATAGCATTAATATATATAAGCGTTGTAAAAAACTGGTTTAAAAAGATTCCGTTTAGGATGACTATAATGGGATTGTTTACAACGTTGATAATTAGTGGAGTTACATTAAATGTTGTAAGACCTAAGTTTTACGAATTAGCATCAGCATCAGGACTTTGCTTTACAGCGATAGGAATGTTCTTTATTATAAACAGTGGAATTTTTCAGAAAAAGAAAATTAAAAAAAGTTTCCTGTTTTTGTCTGCGCTGTTTATGGGATTAGCAGTTCTTGCAAGAGTTACAGCTGTATTTTGGTGCTTCGCATGTGTAATATGGATTTTATATGGATTAATTCAGAACAATAAGCAAAATGGAAAGAATGCAATAGAGATTATCAAATATGTTTTGGCAGCAGGTGTGCCTTATGTTGTATTTGGATTAATTCAAATGTGGTACAATTATGCAAGATTTGGTAGTGTTTTTGATTTTGGAATTCAATATTCATTAACAATAAATGATTTTACTCAGGCAAAATCAACTATTGAATTGGTTATGGTTGCTGTTGTAAATACATTGTTAGTTATACCGACTATTAATTCAACATTTCCGTTCATACATGGTAATTATGACTCAATGCAGCTTAATGGGTATTATTTTGTGGATACACCATGTACAATGGGATTGATTGCAAGAGGACTTCCAATACTTTCAGTTCTATATGCACCGAAACTTGCTAAGAATTTTGATAAAAAAGAGAAGATAAAACTTGCATTGACATGGCTTATACCTGGAATTATATTCCCGTTAATAATGGTTTCAATGACATGGGAAAATGGTTATTCCATAAGATACGGATGTGATTATGCATGGCAGTTTATGATGGCGGGATTGGCAGTTATGTTCTATGTTTGTGGAAATATGAAGAATGAACAACTAAAAAAATGGATATACCGAGTTTTTGTATTATGTACGATATGGGCTGTTATAAGTACGATTGCAGCAAGTATTGCTGTTACACCTGAGAGCACATTAACATATTATGATAATGAAAAAGGTATGAGAATATATTGTCATTTAAGAAATCTAATAATGTTTTGGAACTAAATGATTGTGGTGAAATTAAAAAATTAATGAAAAGCCTCATTAGTATACTTACTTTTAAAAGTTAGCACAAAAAAATCTAACGATTAGAAGCCGGGACATTAATGAGGCTTTTTATTTAGTTAGCACAAAAAAACTAAAAGATATAATTTTTCAAAAAAAAGTGTAACCTGATATGAAATTATCGTGTCTATAGATATATAAGATAAAAATAATAAAACTAATTAGAAAGGGATAAAAATGAATACTAAAAAGAAAAATTATATAGAAGGTTTAGATGCAATGAGAGGAATCGCAATTCTGGGAGTTGTTTTTTATCATTTAATACCAGGCAAATTTCCAGGAGGATTTCTTGGAGTCAATATGTTTTTTGTTTTATCAGGATATTTGATTTATAAAGGGGCAGAATGGGAAGTGACGAATGGAAAATATTCTGTTCAAAAATTTTACATGAAACGGATAAAGAAAATTTTCCCACCATTAATAATTATGATATGCTCGGTGTGTGGAATGTTAGCGATATTTATACCGGAAGTGTTAAAAGGAAAAACAAGTGAAATTATTAGCGTTTTTGGAGGATATAATAATTTGTGGCAAATTCAACAAAATGCATCATATTTTGCCAGAATGAGTAACCAGTCGCCATTTACACATTTATGGGCTATAGCTATAGAAATGCAATTTTATATTGTTTGGCCTGTACTATTTTTCATGATAAAACGTGGTGAAAAGTACTTTTCTAAAAAGAAAACTTTAATAATACTTGCTTTAGTAGTGTTAGTTGGCGGAGCGTGGATGAGTGTTTTGTATAGCCCACAAAATGATGTATCAAGATTATATTACGGGACAGATACAAGAATGTTTTCGCTTTTGATGGGAGTGCTTGTAGCAATTATACAAAATAATTTAAAGCATAGCGAGTCAAAAATAGTTTCATATGCCAAAAACATTTTTTTAGTAATGTTAAGTGTGTTATGCATATGTGGATACTTTATTGTAGAAGGACAGAGCGCATATGTATATTTAGGAGGACTGTTCGTAAATAGTGTTATTTGTGCATTAATTGTTTTACTGATGTCTGGCAGTGGATTTAGTAGAGTAATTGAAAAGAGCCCTCTAACTATTGTTGGAAAGATAAGTTATGAAATATATTTATGGATGTATCCTATTATATTTATCTTTGGATATTATAAGGCAAATTATGGAATCACATCATGGGTAATACAGATATTGTTGATTTTAGGTATTGCAATAGTTCAAAATTGCTTTACAAAACGTTTAAACACCAATCGAATAAGAGGCAAAAAAAATAAATTTGTTAAAAGTTATTTAGCTAAGAGTTATTTATCTGCATGTATAGTTTTGATTATGTGTATTTTGACTGTTAGATGTGACTTGTCAAAGGTATTGAATAGAACATTAATAAAAGCTGATGAAAACAAAGTAGTAAGTGAGATGAAAAATGAAAACAATTATGAGAAAAAAAATAATGACATAGCAAATAATCAAGAACCTGTAACTTTAAAAAATGAACAAGTGAATAATAAAGATTATACTAATGAAAAAAAGAAAAAAACAAAAAAGCAGCAAATTAAAAATGAAAAAATTACAATAATAGGAGATTCTGTATTGTTAGGAGCATCAGCCGAATTGAAAAAAATAAATCCTAATATAATTATTGATGCAAAAGTATCAAGACAGGTATCACAGGCAAAAGATATTGTTAAGAATTTAGAAAGAGAAGGAAAACTAGGAGATATTGTTGTTATTGCATTGGGAACAAATGGAACATTTTCTTCTTCGACAGGAAAAGAATTGATTAAAGCTATTGGTGCAAAGCGACAGATATATTGGGTAAATGTTTTTGGCGAACATTTGCAGTGGCAGGAAGAATCAAATCATATGATTGAAAGCATTGTAAACGAATATAAAAATGTGAATTTAATAGATTGGTCAACATATGGAGAAAGTCATAAGGACTGGTTTGTGAATGATGGAATTCATTTAACAGAATCGGGGTGTAAGGCTTACGCAACGTTGCTATATAATAATATTTTAAATAATATAAATACGGATAACTGAAAATAGATTTTAGTAAGGAAATTAAAATGAAAAATTCGTCAATTAATCAAAAAAAAATAAATGAAATAGTGGATGATGAAGTTATTATCAAACAATTTTTTGAAAGGGATGAAAGAGCAATTGTAAATATAGAACAAAAATATGGTAAATATTGTTATTCAATAGCTTTTAGAATTTTGTTAAATGAAAAAGATACAGAGGAGTGTATAAATGATACATGGCTGAAAGTTTGGGATTCCATACCACCGATAATTCCGGAGATTTTATCAGCGTTTATTGGAAAAATAACAAGAAATCAGGCAATTAATAAATATAAATATGAAAATGCAAGCAAAAGAGTTAATTCAAGAATTGAAAAGACATTAGATGAATTAAATGAGTGCGAAATTCTATTGAATAATAATGTGAGTGAAGAAATGGATAGAAAAGAATTAGAAAATTCAATTAATAAATATCTCGAAAAACTGCCAAAACAAAAAAGACAAATATTTGTACGAAGATATTTTTATTTGGATGAAATAAAAGAAATTGCGGATAGGTTTAATCTTAAAGAGTCGGCAGTAAAAGTGTTATTGCATAGAATGAGAAGAAAATTAAAGAGCTATTTGGAAAATGAAGGATATGAAATATATTAAGGAGAATAGGCATGGACAATAAAAAAGAAAAAATCAGTAATTTAGAATTGCTGGAAGCTATGAGTGGAATTAATGAAAAATATTTAAAAGAGGCAGATTCTTTATGCATTAAAAAAAAGAATTATTGGCATATGGCAGTTGCGGTTGCAGCAGTAATTATATGTACAATAATAATTCCTAATATAAATGAATCAACAGCATATGCTATGCAAAAAATACCTTTTGTAGGTGCATATTTTGAAATGGTCACATTTAGGCAATATAAATTTGATGATGGCAAAAATTATGCAGATATTAATTTGAAAAAAGTGAAAAATAAAACAGAAGATACGGAATTAGAAATTAGAGAAAACGCTGATAAATCTGAAGAAAAAATAAATCAGGATATGAAGAAAAAAACAAATGAACTTATTAAAGAATTTAGAAAACAAGTTGGTGGCTTAGGGTATTCTTCTTTAAAGGTGAATAATACTGTAGTTACAAATTCAATTGATTATTATTGCATTAAGTTGTCAGCATATATGTCTCAGGCAGATGGTTATGAAGTAAACTATTTTTATACAATTGATAAAAAGACAGGACAAGTGATAAAATTAACAGATTTGTTTAAAAAAGATAGTCAATATGTAGATGTAATTACTAAAGATATAAAGAAACAGATGAAAAAGAAAATGAAAGAAAATTCACAGTATAAATATTTTATAGATGAAGAGGAAAAATATACAACATTTGAAAAAATAGATGAAAATCAACAGTTTTATATTAATAATTCAGGTGAATTAGTTATATGTTTTGCAGAAGGAGATGTTGCACCGGCATATATGGGCGCATTAGAGTTTACAATATCACATAAAACAATCCAAAATATTTTGAAATAAATAAAAAAGACTAATGTAATAATAAAAGGATTTATGCAATAATTAAAAAGGTAAAAAATTTTTAGTTATTGCGTTAAATCCTTTTTTTGTTGAGTTGAAAAAATTACAATATTTCTTTGCTCATATTACTGTTATGATACTTTTTGTCATATGTGACATCTTCTCCGAACCATTCAGGTGGAATAAATGAATTGGCATCTTCGATAGAATTAAATTCGACTTCTACCAGTAAACGACCATCAAATATATCGTGGAAAATATCTAACTCAGCTGTTAGAGAATTAAATAGAGGAATGAGATATCGTGTTTTTGTAATAATATTACCATCGGCTTTTGTCAAAAGATGAAAATAACTTTTTTGATTCAGAGGAAGATTATATTCTTCTCTAGACATCATTCCGCTACCTTTATATGTAAGAAAATAATCCTCATCCTGTTTTCTGATTCGAATAACAGGAGAAGTATTTAAATAAGCCTGTTGAATATCGTGGTGTTCATAAGAGTCTAAATTGTCAGGAAGACATTTAGGAATAAATTTGCGTTCTATTTCCATAAAAATACCATTATAACAAATACGTTAATACCTTTCATAAAATATAGTTGTATAACAAAACATTAAATACTAGAATAATATTATCAGTTTGCTATAATAAAGGCAAGAAAAGTACAAATATAAAGAAAGTGATTGTACAGAATAAAACTAATAAAATGATATAGAAAGGAATAAATAACATGAAGAAAATATATGCATTTTTAGCACAGGGATTTGAAGAAACAGAAGCGTTAATGGTAATAGATTTAATGAGAAGAAGCCATACAATTGATGTTGTTACAGTATCCGTAACAGATGAATTAATGGTTGAAAGTTCTCATAAAGTAAATATTAAGGCAGATAAATTAATTAAAGATATTAATTTTGATGAAGGAAACGGAATTTTTCTTCCGGGAGGTATACCGGGCACACCTAATCTTGAGGCATGCGATATGTTGAAACAGGCAATATTAAAATATTATAAGGAAGGCAAGTATCTTACAGCTATATGCGCAGCACCAAGTATATATAGTCATTTGGGCTTACTAAAAGATAAAAGAGCTACATGTCATGGAAGTTTTGAAAAAGAAATGGATTGCAAAGAATATGGTGGAAGCGTAGTTACTGATGGACAGTTTGTTACTGCAAACGGATTAGGAGCAGCATTAGAGATGGGACTTGAAATGGTATCTATATTAGACAGCGAAGAAAAAGCAGGAAGTATTGCTGAAGCAATTCATTTTAATAGATAGTAAATCTGCATAATAAAGAATTGATAAAATGCAATAGTTAAAACACTTAGAAGTTTATAATTTATATAGAGAAAGTTTACAAATAATATTATATAAGTATTAAATAAAAAAATAATAATTGATAAAAAGAGAGTTGAAAAAGTTAATAAAAAAATGATGACAGTATCTTGCATTTATGTTATAATGTTGTACTGCGTATAGGGTGTAGTATGCCCTGTTGCAATCAAAAAGATAGAAAGATGGACACTGACTCATAGTCCATTTTACATATTCAAGGAGGAAATATTAAGATGAGTTTACAAGTTGAAAAGTTAGAAAATAACACTGCAAAGCTTACAATTGAAGTACCTGCTGAAGAGGTTGAAAAGGCTATAGAAAGTGCATACCAGAAATCTAAATCTAAATTCAGCATTCCTGGATTTAGAAAAGGTAAAGTACCTCGTAAGATGATTGAAAAGATGTATGGCGTTGGCGTATTTTATGAAGATGCTGTAAATAGCATGATTCCTGGAGCTTATGCTGATGCTGCAACAGAAAGTGAATTAGAAATCGTTGCTCAGCCTGAAATCGATATCGTACAGATTGAAGCTGGAAAGCCATTTATCTTTACAGCAGAAGTAGTATTAAAACCTGAAGTAGAACTTGGAAAATACAAAGGAATTGAAGTAGAAGCTAAGGATACAACAGTAACAGATGAAGAAGTTGATGCTGAATTAGCAAAGGTTCAGGAACAGAACTCAAGATTAGTTGCTGCAGATGATAAAGAAGTGGAAAATGGAGACCAGGTAACAATCGATTTTGAAGGATTTGTTGATGGTGTTGCATTTGAAGGTGGAAAGGGTGAAGATTATCCATTAACAATTGGATCACATTCATTTATTGACACATTTGAAGATCAGTTAGTAGGAAAGAAAGTAGGAGACGAAGTTGAAGTTAACGTTACTTTCCCAGAACAGTATCAGGCTGAAGAACTTGCAGGAAAACCAGCAATGTTCAAGGTAAATATTAAAGAAATCAAGGTTAAAGAACTTCCTGAATTAGATGATGATTTCGCTCAGGATGTATCTGAATTTGATACACTTGCTGAATACAAGGAAGATGTTAAGAAGAACCTTGAAGAAAAGAAGAAAGAAGAAGCAGAACAGCAGAAAGAAGCTGATGTAATTAAAGCAATCGTTGAAGATGCTAAGATGGACATCCATGAAAAGATGATTAAAGCACAGGCACAGCAGATGGTTGAAGATTTTGCTCAGAGAATACAGTCACAGGGACTTTCTTTTGAACAGTATATGCAGTTTACAGGTTCAACACCTGAAATGTTACTTGAACAGGTGACACCACAGGCTGAAGAAAGAATTAAAGCAAGACTTGTATTAGAAGCAGTTGTTAAGGCTGAAAACATCGAAGTTTCAGATGAAGAATTCGAAAAAGAATTAGAAGAAATGGCTAAACAGTACAATATGGAACTTGATCAGATTAAGCAGTTCACAACAGATGCTGATAAAGAGACAATTAAGAAAGATATCGCAGTACAGAAGGCTGCTAAGTTAGTAGTTGACGCTGCAAAATAAATAACAGAAACAGGAGGTATGGCACATGAGTTTAGTACCTTACGTCATTGAACAGACTAGCCGAGGCGAACGTTCATATGACATTTATTCAAGATTATTAAAAGACAGAATTATATTTCTTGGTGAAGAGATTAATGATGCTGTAGCAAGTATAGTTGTAGCACAGTTATTATTCCTTGAATCCGAGGACCCAAGTAAAGATATCCATCTTTATATTAACAGTCCGGGAGGATCAGTTACTGCAGGAATGGCTATATATGATACAATGAAATACATCAAGTGTGATGTTGAAGTTACATGTATCGGTATGGCAGCAAGTATGGGCGCATTCCTTTTATCAAGCGGTACAAAAGGAAAACGTTACGCACTTCCTAATGCAGAAATTATGATTCACCAGCCACTTGGTGGTGCTCAGGGACAGGCAACTGAAATTCAGATTGCTGCAGAGCATATTTTAAAAACAAAGAAAAAGTTAAATGAAATTTTAGCTAGCAATTCAGGTCAGCCACTTGAGGTTGTGGAAGCTGATACAGACAGAGATAATTGGATGACAGCGAAAGAAGCTCAGGAATATGGTTTGATTGATAAGGTTATTGAAACAAGATAGCATGTAATTTATAAGGCACCGCATTAGTGGTGCCTTATTGTTAAAATTAGAAAGAGGTTATGATGGCAGGTAAAAATTTTGATGATAGCAATGTACGCTGCTCATTCTGTGGTAAATCTCAGTATCAGGTAAAGAGACTGATTGCAGGCCCGGAAGGAGTATATATATGTGACGAATGTGTAGAGACTTGCGCAGAAATTGTTGAAGAAGAGGTATACCAGGCGCAGGATAGTGCTGTTACAGATGACATCAACTTACTTAAACCAAAAGAAATAAAAGAATTTTTGGATTCATATGTTATAGGACAGGATGATGCAAAAAAAGTTCTTTCAGTAGCTGTATACAATCATTATAAGAGAGTATTGGCCGGAAATGATTTGGATGTAGAATTACAGAAATCAAACATTCTTATGTTAGGACCAACAGGTTCCGGAAAGACATATTTAGCACAGACTTTAGCAAAAATTCTTAATGTACCGTTTGCAATTGCTGATGCAACTACTTTGACAGAAGCAGGATATGTTGGAGAAGATGTAGAAAATATATTACTTAAACTTATTCAGGCAGCGGATTATGATATTGAAAAAGCACAATATGGAATTGTCTATATTGATGAAATAGATAAAATAACAAAGAAATCTGAAAATGTATCAATCACTAGAGATGTTTCAGGTGAAGGTGTGCAACAGGCATTACTTAAGATTTTAGAGGGAACAGTAGCAAGTGTACCACCTCAGGGAGGAAGAAAACATCCACATCAGGAATTGCTTCAGATTGATACAACAAATGTTTTGTTCATCTGTGGAGGAGCATTTGATGGATTAGAAAAAATTATTGAAAACAGAATGGATCAGAAAGCAATTGGTTTTAATTCTGAAATAACAGATAATACTGAAATGAATAACGATGCGTTATTTGGCGAAGTAATGCCACAGGATTTGGTTAAATTTGGAATTATTCCTGAGTTTATAGGACGTGTGCCTGTAACAGTTGCATTAAAATCATTAGACGAAAATGCATTAGTGGAAATTTTAACAAAACCCAAAAATGCGATTGTAAAACAGTACGAAAAGTTATTTGAACTTGATGGAGTAAAATTAACATTTACGGATGAAGCTTTAAAGACAATTGCTAAAAAGTCGTTTGAAAGAAAGACAGGGGCAAGAGGATTGCGAGCAATTATGGAGCAAACAGTATTAGATGTAATGTATGAAACACCTTCAGATGAAACAATCGAGGAATGCATTATTAATGAAGATGTAGTAAACCAGTTAGCAGATCCTGAGTTAAAGTACAAAAATAATTTGGATGCGAAAATAAAAAGAGCAAATAAGAAAGCAAAGAACGAACAGATTCAACCAGCTTAATGTAAGGGAGTAGAAATGCCAGACGAAATGTTAAATTTGCCGGTAATACCACTTAGAGGATTAACAATATTACCGGGAACGACAGTTCATTTTGACGTCAGCAGAAAACAGTCTATTGCAGCAGCGAATGAAGCTGTGACGACAGGCGAAAAATTATTTGTAGTAACACAAAAAGACCCGGTGGTAGACGCACCGGGTTTTGATGACGTTTATAAAGTAGGAACTGTTGTTGAAGTAAAACAACTTAATAAGATGCCTGACCGGATAGTGCGTGTGATGGTTGAAGCAAAAGAAAGAGGAATAATTCATTCTTACAATGAAGAAAATTCATGTATTAAAGGCGATATTGAAATAATTAAAGAGCCGAATGAAAAAATTATTCAGGTTAGAGAAATTGCATTATTAAGAGAACTTAAGGATGAATTAGCACTTTATGATGGTATTAATCATGAATTGACACCTGTTGGAATAAAAAATATTGATAATCAGGAGTCATTAAGTGGTACAATGCTTCAGATTATTATGAGAATCCGAATGGATTTTAAAACAAAGCAGAAATATTTAGAGGCAAATACACTACTTGAAAGATATGAAGTGATTTTGTCATTTTTCAGTATTGAAAATGAAATAAGTCAGGTAAAAGCTGAAATTATAGAAAAAGTTAAAACAAATATAGATAAAAATCAGCGAGAACATATTTTAAGAGAACAAATGAGAGTCATCAGGGATGAACTTGGCGAAAATGATGCTACGTCAGATATTGACGAGATGATTGAAAAAACTAAAAAGTTAAATGCTGATGATGAAATAAAAGAAAAAATATTAAAAGAAATAAAAAGATTACGTATGTCAGCGGGTAATCCGGCAGATAGTAATGTATTAAGAAATTATATTGAAACTATGTTGGATATGCCATGGAATAACTGCACACAAGAAAATCAAAATGTAGAAGATGCTGAGAAAATTTTAAACAGAGATCATTATGGACTTACAGATGTAAAGGAAAGGATGCTCGAATTTCTATCTGTAAGGGTTTTAACAAAAGATAAAGGCGAAAGTCCAATTGTTTGCTTAGTAGGGCCTCCGGGTACAGGTAAGACATCAATTGCGCGCTCAATTGCAGAGGCATTAAATAAAAAATATGTCCGTATATGTTTAGGAGGAGTTACAGACGAGTCTGAGATAAGAGGACACAGGAAAACATATGTTGGAGCTATGCCTGGTAGAATTGCAACTGCTATCAGACAGGCAAATACAGCTAATCCTCTTATTTTACTTGATGAAATTGACAAATTAGGTCAAAGTATTCATGGTGATCCGGCAGCAGCAATGTTAGAGGTGTTAGATTCAGAACAAAATTCTAAATTCAGAGACAATTATTTGGAAGTGCCTTTGGATTTATCGAAAGTAATGTTTATTGCAACAGCTAATGATTTGTCAACTGTTCCAAGACCGCTTTTAGACAGAATGGAAATAGTTGAAGTATCAAGTTATACAGATAATGAAAAATTCCATATTGCTAAAGAGCATTTAATTCAGAAAGAATTAGAGCAAAATGGTTTGAAAAGATCACAACTTACAATATCTGATGAAGCAATAAATAAAATTATAAAATATTATACAAAAGAAGCAGGTGTCAGAAGTCTTGACAGAACAATTGCAAAAATTTGCAGAAAAGCAGCTAAGATAATAGTTGGAAAAGAAAAGAAAAGTATTAAAGTAACATCGAAAAATATTACTAAATATTTAGGAAAAGAAAAATTCCGCCAGGATGAAGCAAATGAAAAGAATGAAATTGGAATTGTTAGAGGACTTGCATGGACTAGTGTAGGTGGAGACACATTACAGATAGAAGTAAATACAATGCCTGGAAAAGGAATACTGGTTTTAACCGGAAATCTAGGCGATGTTATGAAAGAGTCAGCACAGATTGCGCTTAGTTATGCAAAAAGTGTTGCCAAAGAATATGGCGTTGACAGTAAATTCTTTAAAGAGAATGATATACATATGCATATTCCGGAAGGTGCAGTTCCAAAAGATGGACCATCAGCGGGTATAACTATGTCAACAGCAATAGTTTCAGCTATTGCAAATATTCCTGTAGACAGATATTTAGCAATGACAGGTGAGGTTACTCTTAGAGGAAAGGTTCTTCCTATAGGTGGACTTAAAGAAAAATTGTTGGCAGCAAAAGATGCGGGAATGAAAAAAGTACTTGTGCCGGTGAAAAATAAAACTGACGTAGAAGAATTCTCAACTGAAATTACTGATAGATTAAAAATAGTATATGTTTCAGAAATGACTGAAGTATTGAAACAGGCGTTAGTTAAATAATAACGACATATAAATAGAAAGGTAAATCAACATGATAATAAAGAGTGTAGAATTAGAAAAAGTTTGTGGAGTTACAAGCGTAATTCCGGACAATGATAAACCTGAAATAGCTTTTGCCGGTAAATCAAATGTAGGTAAATCATCATTGATAAATGCGTTAATGAATAGAAAATCATTGGCTAGAACATCTTCACAGCCTGGAAAAACACAAACAATTAATTTCTATAATATTAATGATGAATTATATTATGTTGATTTGCCCGGATATGGATATGCAAGTGTATCAAAAGAAGTTAAGGCAAAATGGGGAAAGTTAATTGAAAGATATTTGAGAAACTCTAAGCAGTTACAATGTGTGTTCTTATTGGTAGATATTAGACATGCACCGTCAACTAATGATGTAGAAATGTATGAATGGATCTTGGCAAATGGGTTCTATCCGATTATTATTGCAACAAAGCTGGACAAAATAAAAAGAAGCCAGGTTCAGAAAAATGTAAAGATAATTAAGGAAAAACTTAACGTGGAACCGGGAACAATTATTATTCCTTTTTCAGCTCAGACAAAACAGGGAAGAGATGAAATATGGGATATCATAGATCAGATTACAAAGGAGTAGATAAGAAATGGCAATGGATTCGGCTACATTGTATAAATTAATGATTTTATACATGCTTAATAAGGTTGATTTTCCGTTAACAAATTCACAGATTTCAGAATTTTTCTTAGAAAATGAGTATACGAATTACTTTTCATTACAGGAATCGATAAATGAGTTATGCGAAAATAATTTCGTGTTTTCGGATACAGTAAGAAATACATCATATTATCATTTAACATCAGAAGGAAGAGAAAGTTTAAAATTTTTTGAAAATAAAATTCCTAATGCAATAATTGATGATATGGATACTTTTTTGATAACAAATAAGTATGAACTTAGAAATGAAGTCGGAACAGTTTCTGACTATTATAGAGTAAATGATGGAGATTATATTGTGCATTGTCAGGTAAATGAAGATGCAAGTACATTAATTGAAATAAATCTGACTGTACCAAATAAAGAAAGCGCTGCAAAAATGTGTGCTAAATGGAAAGATGCAAGTCAGGAAATATATGAAATGGTTATAACAAAACTGACGAAATAGCCTTTGGCTATTTTGTCAGTTTTGTTGTAAAGAAAAAATAATGTATATCATGTTCATATGAATTATACGCTAAAAAGACTATGAATTAAAATGAGTAGTGAATAAAAATAGGTATTAAATTTGTATAGACTATAAATAAAAATGTATAATAATTTGAAACGATGTTAATTGATGCACTTAAGACAAAAAGAGAGAAAGGAATAGTAATTATTTAAATAGAAAGACAACTACAAATAAAAACAAAGAGTTGGTTGTAAAGAAAATTAATAATTAGATGGTAATAGAGAGATGGATAAAAAAGGAATATTAGAATTAAAAAGAAGAATGACAAAAGATGGCTGTACATTTACAAAAATGACAGGATGTTATGTGGATGGAGAAAAAAATAAGATTGTAAATATAGATGAAAATTTCTTGGGATTAGAGGAAGAAGAATTTTATAAATACCTTGAAATTGCCAAGAAAACATTGTCAGGTACAATAGGCAATAATTTAATGGAATATGAATTTCCATTAGCTGAAGAGGAACCGGGAGGACATCAGCAAAGTCTTATGGCAATTAAGTCAAGTCAGTTAAAGAATGAAGAAATGCTTGAGTCATTTTATGATATGGTAATAGAAAATTATGAACATACAGGAAATTATCTAATTTTATTATTCCATGATGTTTATGATGTAATGACAAAAACAACAGACAATAATAAGTTAGATGAGTCAGAAGAGATATTTGAATATATCATATGCTCAATATGTCCTGTGGCTTTAAGTAAACCGGGACTTGGATACAGAAAAGACGAGAATAGAATTGGAACAGTAGACAGGGACTGGATTGTCGGACTTCCGGAAAGCGGATTTTTATTTCCGGCATTTACAGATAGAAGTACGGATATACATAATGTTATGTTCTATTCAAAGGATGCAAAAGAACCACATAAAGAATTGGTAAATAATATTTTAGGATGTGAAAGCAAACATACAAATGCAGAAAAACAGGTTATTTTTAATAATTTGTTATTAGAGCATGTACCTGAAGATGACCATAAAGAGGTGTTAATTAAAGTTAATGAAAATTTGGCAGATGTAATAGAAGAAAAACCGGAAGAAAAATTAACAGAAGAAGTTGTTGCGCAGGTTATTACTGAAAGTGGCGTAATGGGAAGTGTTGCGCAGAGTATCGCGGAAGAATTTGTGCATACATTAGGTGAAGAATTACCTGAAGCAGAAAATATTGTTGACCAAAAAATTGTGAAACAAAGTGCTGAGAAGAAGGAAAAGATTGAACTTACAGCAAAAGTGGAAGAACTTACAGCAAAGTTAGAAGAAGCAAATGAAACTATTGCAAATAGCACAATTAACAATGACGAAGAAGAAACACAGGAGACAGATGATAATGAAATTTTTGTAAGAGTTTCAGGTGATAAGAAAGATGAAATAAGAACCCAATTAATTGAAGGACAAAAGTGCATTGTGATTCCTGTATCGGAAGAAGATAACATAAATATTGTGAAGCGTTAAAATTTTTAAAGAGCACAATATCATTCAGAGTTTATAATCTTACTTCATTAAAATGATTATAAAAGAGGAGTTGCAATTACATAAAAGATCTACTGATAAAAAGGAGGAGAAGTGAAAAAATTATCTGCATATATATGGAAAAATAAACTTAGATATATTTTGGCAATAGGCTCGATGATTCTTGCAGTAAGTCTTGATTTAATGTCACCGCAGCTTACAAAACATATTATTGATGATGTTATTGTAGGTGGACAGATAGGCAAATTAAAATATTTACTTGCAGGAATTTTGGCAATAGGCGTAGGAAGAGCGGTATTTCAATATATAAAAGAATATACATTTGACTGCTTAGGTTCTGATATAGCAAGTTCTATGCGAAAAGATTTATTTATACATACACAGAAATTGAGCCAGGATTTCTTTGATAGAACGGATACCGGTGAATTGATGTCAAGAATTAAGGATGACGTTGATAAAATCTGGGATGGATTAAGCTATGTAAGTATGCTGTTGATTGAAGTGGTAATACATACATCAATAGTATTATTTTGCATGTATACAACAAACGTTAAACTTGCGATTATACCTACAGTAGCCATGATTTTTTGTGGATGTATTGCTTTAATTATGGAAAGAAAACTAGGAGCAGTGTATGAGGAAATAAGCGAAGAAAATGCCGAGTTAAATACTGTTGCGGAAGAAAATCTTGCAGGAGTCAGAACAGTTAAGGCATTTGCCAGAGAAAAATATGAAATAGAAAAATTTCTGAATCATAACAACAGATATTATGAATTGAATATGAAGCAGTCAAAAGTATTTGTAAAATATTATCCTTATTTTTCTGTAGTAACAAAAATTTTACCGCTATTAACATTACTCGCAGGCGGGAAAATTGTTATTGATGGAAGAATGTCTTTGGGACAATTGGCTGCAATGGTAGAATATTCAAATAATATAGTGTGGCCGATGGAAATGCTTGGATGGCTTACAAATAGTTTCTCATCAGCAATTGCATCTAATAGAAAATTAAAGAAAATTTATAATGAAGTACCAACAATCAAAGAAAAAGAAAATCCTATAATTCTTGATGAGGTTAAGGGTAAGATTACTTTTGACCATGTGGCATATGGAAAAGAAGGAAAACATATATTAAGAGATGTTTCTTTTGAAGTACAACCTGGAGAAACACTTGGAATTATGGGAGAAACCGGGTCGGGAAAATCTACAATAATTAATCTTATGTCAAGATTTTATGATGCTGATAAAGGAAAAATATGTCTTGATGATGTTGACATAAGGGATATGAAACTAAGTCAGGTAAGAGAAAGTATTTCTCAGGTTATGCAGGATGTATTTTTATTTTCCGACACAATAGCTGAAAATATCAAACTTGGTAAAAAGGACTACATAAGTGAGGAAGAAGTAGAGATAGCTTCAAATAATGCACAGGTAAGTGAATTTGCTACTAAAATGAAAAATAAATATAATACTGTAATAGGTGAAAGAGGTGTTGGACTGTCGGGAGGACAGAAGCAGAGAATCAGCATAGCGAGAGCATTTGCAAAGAAAAATCCAATACTGATATTAGATGATTCTACATCAGCACTGGATATGGAAACAGAGCAACAGATTCAGGAAGCATTAAGGAAATTAGATGGTGTTACAAAGGTTATAATAGCCCATAGAATTAGTGCTGTAAAAAATGCTGATGAAATTATAATTCTCAAAGATGGAATTATCGCCGAGAGAGGAAAGCATCAGCAGTTGTTAGAAAAACATGGCCTTTATTATGAAACATATCAATCTCAATATGGTGATGTAGAAGGGGGTGAAGTGAATGGCTTATAATTCATATAAAGAAGATGAAAAAAGCGTAGAAAAGAGTAAACTTCAAACTCTTAAAAGATTGCTTTTGTATTTGTTAAAATACAAGTGGACAATAGTGTTAGTTTTGATACTTATGGGATATTGTGTAGTTGTAAGTTTAATAAACCCTCTAATAATTGAGTCAGCAATAGATAATCATATTGGAAATAAAGACTATATAGGCTTATACAAATTATTAATTATAGCGTTAATTATCAATTTAATTGCAACATTTGCCATTAAACTTAGAATGTATATAATGGCTAAAATGTGTAATCAAATATTACTTACAATTAGGCAGGAATTATATACTCATATACAAAAACTTGGATTTAAGTTCTTTGATAGTAGACCTACAGGAAAAATATTATCTAGGATTATCGGAGATATAAATTCCTTAAAAGATGTTCTGTCAAATTGTGTAACAACATTAATACCTGATTTTATTACAGTATGTGCAGTTGTTATTATTATGTTTTCTAAGAATCCAAAACTTGCAGTAGCAGCAC
The DNA here is from genome assembly GCF_000434315.1 of Eubacterium sp. CAG:156. Classification (NCBI taxonomy): domain Bacteria; kingdom Bacillati; phylum Bacillota; class Clostridia; order Eubacteriales; family Eubacteriaceae; genus Eubacterium; species Eubacterium sp. CAG:156. The sequence goes on from NZ_FR878137.1 coordinate 18,199, forward strand.
TTATAAGTACACCTTTTATGGCAATTGCAATAACAATGATACAGGTTAAGGCTCATCCAAGATGGCAGACTTTTAGAAAAAAATCTTCTAATTTAAATGCGTTTTTGCATGAAGATATGTCGGGAATGAAAATAATTCATAGTTTTACTGCTGAAAAAGAAACAGAAGAAACATTTGATGAGTTACTAAATGAACATAAATCATCATTCAGATCAGCTGTAAGATTAAGTGACTGTTTTGGTTCTGTTATTGATTTCTCATGGGGATTTGGATGTGTTGCATTATATTTTATAGGAATTGTTGTATTGAAAGATGAAAATATTTCTGTAGGTACATTTTTGGCATTTGGAACATATATTAATATGTTTTGGCAGCCTATTAATAATTTAAGCAATTTCTATAATCAGATAACAACAAATATTGCAGGAGCAGAAAGAATATTTGAAATTTTAGATACAAAGCCTGAAATAGAGGATGAGAAAGGTGTTGTCGATTTACCTGATATAAAGGGTGAAGTTACATTTGACCATGTTACATTTGGATATGATGAAGAAAAAGTATTAGATGATGTAAGCTTTGTTATTAAACCGGGAGAAACGATAGCGATAGTTGGACCTACAGGAGCAGGAAAATCAACTATAATAAATCTTATCAGTAGATTTTATGATGCAAATGAAGGAAGAGTGTTGTTAGATGGTTATGATGTAAAAGATGTTTCAATAGAAAGCCTTAGAAAACAGGTTGGAACAATGACGCAGGAAAATTTTATTTTTTCAGGAACTGTCAAAGATAACATAAGATATGGAAAATTAGATGCAACAGATGAAGAAATAATCGAAGCTGCTAAAGCTGTTAATGCTCATGAATTTATAATGAAGCTTGATAAAGGCTATGATACTGAGTTGTTAGAGCGTGGTGGAGGATTATCTATAGGTCAGAAACAGATTTTGGCATTGGCAAGAACAATGGTTTCAAAACCTAAAATACTTATACTTGATGAAGCAACTTCAAGTATAGACACAAAAACAGAATTAATAGTTCAAAAAGGGATTGATAAATTGTTGAGTGGAAGAACTTCTTTTGTAATTGCACACAGATTATCTACAATAAAGAGAGCAGATAGAATATTTGTTGTTGATAATGGAAAGATAATAGAAGAGGGAAATCATAGACAATTATTGGAAAAGAAAGGTGCATATTATAATTTGTATATGGCACAGTTCAACATATAACACGAATTGCTACGTTCTTCGAACTCTCGCAATTCTACAAAATATTCGAAAACCACCCTATCGGGCTATTTTCTCATATTTTGGCGATTCATAAAAAAGACTGCGTTTTCATGCAAGCATGAACGCAGTCTTTTTTTGAATCTGGTGTTATATGTTTTCTTTTACGGCTTTGCTTACTACTTCGGCAACTTCAGGATTGAAGGCTTCAGGTAAAATAAAGTTTTCGCTTAACTGGTCATCAGGAACGAGAGAAGCAATTGCATTAGCAGCAGCTAATTTCATTTCTTCAGTAATCTGCTTTGCACGACCTTCAAGAGCACCCTTGAAAATTCCAGGGAAGGCAACAACATTGTTAACCTGATTTGGAAAATCAGAACGTCCTGTACCAACGACTCTTGCACCTGCTTCTTTAGCAAGGTCAGGCATAATTTCAGGTGTAGGATTTGCCATTGCAAATATAATAGCGTCTTTGTTCATTGAAGAAACCATTTCCTTAGTTACGATGTTTGGAGCTGATACACCAATAAATATATCTGCACCAACCATTGCATCGGCAAGAACACCATTTTTTCCTTCAAGGTTAGTTACCTGAGCCATTTCCTTTTGAGCCCAGTTTAAATCTTTAACATCATCTGATAATATTCCGTATAAACCGCATATTGTAAGATCTTTAAAACCATATTTTAATAATAATTTTGAAATTGCAATACCGGCAGAACCATCACCATTTACAACTACCTTACAATCTTCTTTTTTCTTTCCGACAACTTTTAAAGCGTTGATAATACCGGCAAGAACAACGATTGCTGTTCCGTGCTGATCATCATGGAAAACAGGAATGTCTAATAATTCTTTAAGTTTACTTTCTATTTCAAAACATCTTGGAGCAGAAATGTCTTCAAGATTAATACCACCGAATCCGGGAGCAATTCTAACAACAGTGTCAATGATTTCCTGTGTATCCTGTGTGTCAAGACAAATTGGAACGGCATTTACATCACCAAATTCTTTAAAAAGAACAGCTTTACCTTCCATAACAGGCATGGCAGCGTAAGGACCAATATTTCCTAAACCTAAAACAGCACTTCCGTCTGAAACTACGGCTACTGTATTTGCCTTCATTGTGTATTTATAAACATCTTCCGGATTGTTAGCAATTTCAACACAAGGTTTAGCAACACCCGGTGTATATGCAATTGATAAATCCTCACGTGTTTTGATTTTACATTTTGCTTCTGTACTGATTTTACCTACTAAATCAGCGTGGAGCTTTAAAGCTTTTTCATCTGTTGTCATAATAACCTCCGAATATAATATAAATAGTAATAAATGTATATTTTAAACATATACATAAAAGCAGGTGTCTGAAGTATAGTAGTTAAAAATACATTTAAACACCTATTTATAAGCATAACACATTTTTAAAAATTACACTATTATTTTTAAAAAAGATGTGTTAATATAAAAACAGAATCTAGACTCAAGTGGGGTTCCCACACATTTCCCGGATTTAATAATAAATATTGAACAGATAGATAGTGAAAGGACTGGTGCATTTATGAGAGAAAAGTTGCAGTCATTACCAGTGAGCGAATTACGAGCCATTGCAAAGGAAAATGGGATTAAAAGTGTAACAAAGTTAAGAAAACAGCAGTTAGTAGATATGATTTTGGAAGTGAATGAGCGAAATCAGAAAAAGCAGACTGAAGCTGCCAAAAAAGAAGAAGTTAATAATGATAACAAAGAAAATATACAGGTAGCAGAAGTAAGTACTGAAGAAAAAGAAGATAAGCCTGAAAAGGAAGTAAAGAAAAAAAAGTCAGAAAATAAAGAAAAAAATTCAGAAAGTAATAAAGAGTTAAAGACAGAGAAAAAGAATTCACATAAATCAGAAGGAAAGACTGAACATAGAATAATAAAAACACATTCTAAAAATGAAAATAAACTGGTACAGAAGGTGCAAAAAACTGAAAAGAGAGATCCTCAGCCAACAGATGAAGGAGATTTTAAATCAGGAATACTTGAAGTTATGCCGGATGGATTTGGATTTATCAGATGTGATAACTATATGCCTGGAGATGATGATGTTTATGTGGCACCATCACAGATTAAAAGATTTAATTTGAAAACAGGAGATATATTAGAAGGAAAAGTAAGAGCAAAGAGAGAATCAGAAAAGTTTGGAGCTCTTTATTATTTAGATAAAGTAAATGATGAACCATTGGAAAAAGTTATTTCCAGACCAAATTTTGAAGATTTAACGCCTATATTCCCTAATAACAGACTTCATTTGGAAACACCATCTGAAAATATGGCAATGAGAATAGTTGATATTATCAGCCCAATTGGAAAGGGACAAAGAGGAATGATTGTGTCTCCACCAAAAGCAGGTAAGACAACCCTTTTAAAACAGGTAGCAAAATCAATTCAGACTAATAATCCTGAAATGAAAATGATTATTTTATTAATAGATGAAAGACCTGAAGAAGTTACAGATATAAAAGAAGCAATTGAAGGCGAGAATGTAGAGGTAATTTATTCTACATTTGATGAATTACCTGAGCATCATAAACGTGTTTCGGAAATGGTAATCGAAAGAGCAAAAAGATTAGTTGAACATGGAAATGATGTAATAATTTTATTGGATAGTATTACAAGACTTGCAAGAGCATACAACATGACTGTACCGCCAAGTGGAAGAACTTTATCAGGTGGTTTGGATCCGGCAGCACTTCATATGCCAAAGAGATTCTTTGGTGCTGCAAGAAATATGCGAGAAGGCGGAAGCCTGACAATTCTTGCTACAGCATTAGTAGATACAGGAAGTAAGATGGATGATGTTGTATATGAAGAATTTAAGGGAACAGGTAATATGGAATTGGTTCTTGATAGAAAATTATCTGAGAAGAGAGTATTCCCGGCTATTGATATAATTAAGTCAGGTACAAGAAGAGAAGATTTATTATTAGATAGTGAAGAATTAGGAGCATCTTATGTAATAAGAAAAGAAATTAATGGAATGAAGAAAGAAGAAGCGGCAGAAAGAATAATTAATTTATTCTATAGAACAAAAAATAATAAAGAATTTATTTCAAAAATTTCAAAAATAAAAAATAATGATGGACCAACAAATTCAACAGGTGCTCACAGATTCACGTAATTTTTGTCGAATCATTATAAAATAAAGTGACATTTAATAAAAAAAGGTTGCTAATAGTAAAAGCATATGCTATAATGACTAGGCTATTGAGTTAAGACGGATTGGCGTTGCCAATAAGCATAAAATTTAATTTAAGGAAATGAAGAGGTGAATGTAATGAGAGAAGGAATCCATCCAGATTACCAGCAGGCAACCGTTACATGTAACTGTGGTAACACATTCGTAACAGGTTCAACTAAGTCAGATATTCATGTTGAAATTTGTTCAGCATGTCATCCATTCTACACAGGACAGCAGAAAGCAGTTTCAGCTCGTGGTAGAATTGATAAGTTTAATAAGAAATATGGTATTCAGTAAGTATTAAGGATAACAGGTTGGGAATTTTTGTTCTCAACCTATTTTCTTATGTAAAGATATGCAGGTTAGAAGCATAATCTGATTATGAAAATAGGGATATTTAATATTTTTATTTGTGCGATTATAATGAATGAGGACATTTATGAAAAATAAAAATAAATTAGGTTCTTCCGGAATAGGAGGACAGGCAGTTATAGAAGGAATTATGATGAGAAATAAGGACTGGTATTCTGTAGCTGTAAGAAAAAGTGATAATACAATTGAGGTAGAAAAGAAGCAATATAAAAGTGCTTCACAGAAAAACAAAATTTTGGGAGCTCCTTTTATCAGAGGAGTATTTAGTTTTATTGATTCCCTAGTGCTTGGAATAAAATCTCTTACATATTCAGCATCTTTTTTTGAAGATGATGATGAAACAGAAGAAGAGCCTGGCAAATTAGAATTGTGGCTTATTAATAAATTTGGTGAGAAAGCTGAGAATGTAATAATGGGATGTGTAGTAGCAGTTTCTATTATATTTTCAGTATTAATATTTATGATGTTACCGTTATTTATAGCGGATATGTTTGAAAGATTTGTTCCGGGAATAGGAAGCAGACAGGTTCCAGTAATAGAAGGAATAGCCAAGATGGTTATTTTTATCGGATATATGCTGTTAATATCATTAATGAAAGACATAAGAAGGACATTTATGTATCATGGAGCAGAGCATAAATGTATTAACTGTATTGAAAATGGGAAAATATTAACTGTAGAAAATGTAAGAGAAAGTTCAAGATTTCACAAAAGATGTGGAACAAGTTTTATGTTGATAGTTTTGATAATTAGTATTTTGTTCTTTATCTTCATTCGTTCGGATGTAGTTTGGATTAAATATACAATAAGATTAATTCTAATACCTGTAATTGCAGGTGTTTCATATGAGATTATCAGATTAGCGGGTAGTAGCGATAATTTTATTGTTAATTTAATAAGTAAACCCGGAATATGGATGCAGAAAATAACAACTAAAGAACCAACTGATGATATGATTGAAGTTGCAATTAAGGCAGTTGAGGAAGTATTTGACTGGAAAGATTATTTGAAAAGCAATGGAATAGAAGTTTTGGATGAAATTTCAGGAGAAGAAGATGTCAACTGAATTTGAATTAAAAGATTTGATAAAAGATGGAATAGAAAAATTGCAGAAAGCATCTGATTTGGATGCAACTGTTGATGCGTGGCTTTTAGCAGAAGAAGTTTTAGGGATTACAAGAGTACAGTATTTTATCAATCCTCAAAGATTAGTTAATAAAGAGGATGCAGATAAGTTTTTTAAATTTATAGATATGCGTTGTAATAAGATTCCTTTACAGCACATAACCGGTAAGCAGGAATTTATGGGATTATCATTTAATGTGAATGAAGATGTATTGATTCCAAGACAGGATACGGAACTTTTAGTTGAAAGGGTTTTAAATTATTTAAAACAAAAGATTCAAGGCAAGAAAGTTAAAGTATTAGATATGTGTACCGGCTCAGGATGCATAGCGATTTCAATAAAAAAACTTGCAGAAAATGTAGATGTGACAGCAGTAGATTTGTCCCCAAAAGCATTAAAAGTTGCAATTGATAATGCAAAGCAGTTAGATGCAAAAGTTACATTTATTGAATCAGATTTATTTGAAAATGTATCAGGTAAATATGATATAATTGTATCTAATCCGCCGTACATAAGCAAAAGTGATATTGAAACGCTTATGGAAGAAGTAAAAAATCATGAACCGATGATGGCTTTAGATGGTGATGAAGACGGATTGATATTTTATAAAAAAATATCGGAAAAGTTAAATGAATATTTGTCAGATGACGGGATGATTTTTTATGAGATTGGTTATGATCAGGGAAAAACAGTTCCCGATATTTTGAAACAGTATAATTTTAAAGATATTAATGTATATAAAGATTTGTCAGGAAATGACAGAGTTGTGATTGCGAGAAAAGGAGAAGAAAATGTTTGATAAATTAGATGGTATATTGGAAAGATTTGATGAAATATTAGAAATGTTAAACGATCCAAGCGTGGCAAATGACCAGAATAATTTTAGAAAATTAATGAAAGAGCAAAGCGACTTAGCACCAATTGTTGAAGCGTATAAGACATATAAACAGGCTAAGCAGGATGTTGAAGACAGTCTTTTAATTCTTGATGAAGAAAATGACGAAGATATGCGTGAATTAGCTAAAGAAGAATTAAATGAAGCTAAAGCAAAAGTTGAAGAAATGGAACAGCAGTTAAAGATTTTACTTTTACCAAAGGATGAGAATGATGATAAAAACGTTGTTGTAGAAATCCGTGGCGGCGCAGGTGGAGATGAAGCTGCGTTATTTGCTGCTGAACTTTACAGAATGTATTGTATGTATGCAGAAAAGAATCGTTGGAAAACAGAAATGATTTCTTTAAACGAAAATGGTTTAGGTGGATTTAAAGAAGTTGTATTTATGATTAACGGTCAGGGTGCATATTCTAAGTTGAAATATGAAAGTGGAGTACATCGTGTACAGAGAATTCCGGTAACTGAATCAGGTGGAAGAATTCATACATCAACAGCAACTGTTGCAATTATGCCTGAAGCAGAAGAAGTAGATGTAGAAATCGATATGAATGATTGTAAATTTGATGTGTTTAGAGCATCAGGAAATGGTGGTCAGTGTGTAAATACAACTGACTCAGCTGTACGACTTACACATATTCCAACAGGAATTGTTATTTCATGTCAGGATGAAAAATCACAGTTAAAAAATAAGGATAAAGCACTTAAAGTATTAAGAGCAAGATTATACGAACTTGAACTTCAAAAGAAGCAGGATGCTGAATCAGCAGCAAGAAGAAGTCAGGTAGGAACCGGTGACCGTTCAGAAAAAATAAGAACTTACAATTTCCCACAGGGAAGAGTAACAGATCATAGAATTAAGTTTACATCACATAGATTAGATGAAATAATGAATGGAAATCTTGATGAAATAATCGATAACTGTATAGCAGCAGATCAGGCAGCAAAGCTTAGCAATATGGAAAATGAAGGATAAATTTTTTATGAGCCATCGAAAGATGGCTCATATTTATATAAAAAGTGAGGGTAGAATTATGCAGATGACAACTCTTTGTTATATAGAAAATGATGAAAAATATTTGATGCTTCATCGTGTAAAAAAGAAAGAAGATATTAATAAAAACAAGTGGATAGGAGTAGGTGGACATGCTAACGAATGGGAATCACCGGAAGAATGTCTTGTAAGAGAGGTAAAAGAGGAAACAGGACTAACACTTACTTCTTACAAATTTAGAGGAATCATAACATTTATCAGTAACGAATGTGAATCAGAAACTATGTGCCTATTCACTGCGGATAAGTTTACAGGAAATATAATTGAATGCGATGAGGGAGAACTTAAATGGGTAGATAAAAAAGAAGTACCTAATTTGCCAACATGGGAAGGGGATGCAGTATTCTTGAAATTGTTATTAGAAGATGAAAAAAGATTCTTTTCATTAAAATTAGTATATGAAGGGGATAAATTAAAAGAAAAAAATATAGTGTTTTATTAAAAGAGTCATAAACTGAAAAATCAAAATAACGATATAAATCGTAAATTAAAATATTTGATTTGTTCGTTGTTAAAGTATAGAGAGATAATTTAATTATGGGGTATAAAAAATAAATAACAGAGAAGATATAATTAAATATTGGATATTTATAAAAATGGAATAGTTGGAGGAATTGCAAGAATAGTGTTGGTCTTTTTTGAAAGGCTCTGTCACAACAAATGGTTGATT
>NZ_FR878138.1:0-818 GCF_000434315.1 Eubacterium sp. CAG:156
CTTGCTAAGATTCCAAAAATACATGTTGATAAAGATGAATGATGAAGTGTTACTGTCTGATAAAAATCATAATTTCTCTTTAATTCTTCATTTGTAAAATAATTGCTATGAAGTAACATTCCTAAAATTGCATCAGCCTGTTTTGCCATCTTCTGTCTGTAAACAAACAATGGATGATAATTTTCATAAAGCAAGTGTCTCTTTTCTTCAGGAATCTTTGACTCATCCCAAGGTTTTCTCATTAAAAATCCATCATCCTGAGGATAAATCTGCATTTTTTCATCATATGGAAAATACATATTTTCAATGATTCTATCCCAGTAATCAATTTCTTCTTCCTTGAAATCAATCTTTTTAACTAATGCATCATAAGCGTCTTTATCAATTTCTTTCATTTTTTCAAGTGCCCATTTAGCATCTCTTATATTTTCCCTTGCCATAAGGTTTGTATAGAAATTGTTATCAACTATAGCATTATATTCATCTGGTCCTGTTACTGCACAAATGCAATACTTGTTATCCTTACATTCTGCAAAGCATCCTACATCAGCCCAGACTCTTGCTGTTTCTACAAGAACTTCTGCTGCTTCATCTACTAAGAACTTATCATCTCCTGTAATATCAAGATAAAGTTTAAAAGCGTAAGCTATGTCTGCATTAACATGATACTGTGCCGTTCCAAGTGGGAAGTAAGTAGAAGCTTCTTCTCCATTTATTGTTCTCCATGGATATAACGCACCTTTTTCATGTCCAAGTATTTTGGCACGGTCTCTTGCCTGATTCAATGTGTCATATCTGTAATTGAGCAGCTGTTTTGC
>NZ_FR878139.1:0-5176 GCF_000434315.1 Eubacterium sp. CAG:156
ATCTGTCTACTTGACAGGGAGCATATCATTTGCATCCCCGACCGGTTATATTTAAAATTTACTTTTATTTACCTTTTACAATACATTTAAAATATCTTATACTAAAACACTTCTTTATATTTAACCTATTAGCCTCAAATAATATTACACATTACAACTGAATATATTGAGGATAATTGTCCATCAAAAATTCCACACCTGCCATCCCCATCGCAAATAGGATAAGAAAACATATCATAAACATTCCACCAATATCATACTTGAAATGTTTGTCATTAAATCTTAAAGTATAATATATAATTTCTCCTCCTAACATAATCAGCATAATTGGCCACATATGAAAAATAAATGCATAATTAAAACTTTTAAATATTGTTTTAATTAAAAATAACACACCAAAAAGTATCAGGCTTATTCCAAATGTAAATGTACCTACTCTTCTTTCCTTCATTTATTATTCCCCCTTAATCGCTTAATATTTCATCTTTTTCGTCTTTTTCTTTTTCAATAATTTCATCTTTTATAATCTCTAAGTCTTTATCTAAATCTTTTTCATCTGTATTTATATTTTCATATATTGATTTTCTTTTACCTATAATTAAGTAAATACCTACTCCTATTATTAATACTGAAAATACTACTTTAGGTAACACATATCTTATTAGTCCAAATATTGTATTATCTAAATCTATTCCCAACTGAATACAAAAACTTAATGCGCCATTATATAAAGAATTTATACCTATAAGAATTAATATCACTGCTACTACAATTCTTACTTTCTTAAAATTAAGTTTAAATTCATCTGTATTTTTAATAAATAACCAATCATCTTCTAATTTTTCGAACTGATCAGCCGGTAATGAATTTTTATTTATTGCATCAAAAAAAGCATAAAACCATACAATAGGAAGTGCAAATGCAATTGCATCTACTCCAATTAATGAAATTAATGCACAACATCCCATAAATATAGTCATTAAGCTAATTCCCTGTTTAAAAAATCCTAAATACATCTGACCTGCACCAGGCATACATGCCAAACAAAAATTCCAAAACTTATTTCTTTGTCTTTTCATCGTTATACACTCCTTTATCAAATTCTAAATTTTCGGCTATTCCTCCGGATATATTTTTCATTCCGGCTCCTATCTTTTCCGTAGACTGCTGTAACATTCTTGATATCGAAAATTTGTTATTTAACTGTTTCATTGTTTCTATTTTAGTTCCGATTAAATTTGGCTTAATTGAATCCATATTAAACACCATAAGTACAGCAATTCCTGCAGCAACAACAACCTTTGAACTATATGAAAACCATTCTGTTTTTTTACTTTTATATTTTGTTAATGGTATGATTTTGGCTTTTGATTCATGCTTTTCACCGCTTGTTTTTACCCTTTTCTGATATTTCTCATCATTTAATTTAGCTTCTATTTCATTCTGTAAATTATCAGTTGGCTCTATTAATTCCTCAACAGGGAAAAGATTTGCAAATCTTTCTGCACACTCTGTACATCCTGCCACATGCTCAATCAAATTCATTTCTTCATTTTGCTCTAATTTATGGTTATAATATGAAATTATTTCTTCATCTTTCAAATGATTCATCACAATTCCTCCTTCTTTGTATTGCCCCTCCCTTCGGTCAGCGGCTAAACGTCGGAAACATTTATAAGAAAATGAACTCCGTTCATTTTGTTTCCTCCTGCCACAATTTTTTGAGTACTTTTCTTACTCTTCCTATTTGAGTTTGCACCGTATGTAAATTTACATTTTTCTGTATTGCTATTTCTTTAGCTGTTTTTCCCTTATAAAAGTATTCAAAAGCAATAGTTTTATATGGTTCCTTAAGCTTGTTACAACATTTTTCCAACTGTTCCATAACAACTATTTCCATAACCTGATTTTCAGCCGAATCTACCGGAGGACTTCCCCTTTCAAGTTCTTCATCCCCACTTGGTATTGTTCTTCTCTCAGCTTTTTTCAAATGGTCCAGACACTTATTTGTAGTTATCCTTGTAATATATGCTTTTTCATTTTTCTTATCAAAGGATTCTATAACTCTATATACTGAAAAAAAAGTCTCCTGTGTTAAATCCTGAGCATCAAAATAATTATTTGTCATTCGATAGCATATTGAAAAAACCAATTTCTCATATTTAGTTAATAAATCTTCAAAATAATTATCTTGATTTATCTGTTCCACGATTTAACTCTCCTTTCTTATTTTTACCCCTCTATAATATATAACGATTTAGTAAAAGAAAAGTATTCAACTTTTTTAATTATTTTTTAATTTGAATGTAAACCTAACTTCTGTTTTGCTTTTCCCGCTTTCATTTTATATACTGCTGATTTGAAGATTAAAACCATCAGTTCGTATTTCATTTAAATAAATTTATGCAAAATTTCTCAATAATAAAAGATGTCTGATATTTGCTGACTCCACTTCTAACTAATTATTTAGTATAAATGGTTCATCTCATTATTTTCAGACATCATTTATAAACAAATTTATAAATATTAAAACTATTAAATTATAAGCTATTCGCTTTACTTGCGTTCTTTTCGTTTAATTATCTTTTTTTAATTAAAATTTTTACTGTACTTAATTAATAACTTTTCTATTTTTATACTAATTTTATTAAAAAGTTCTCTATTCAATATTCATATTGTTTTTTAACAAAATAGTATCTCGTTTTTCACCAAACATTTTAGTTATTAATCCGAGAAATGCTTCCACTAAAACTGCCGCAACTATCGTTCCTATTCCAACAGAGCCTAATGCCTTAAGTACAATTAAACAAGTAATTAACGAAATTGCTACCATTGAAATATCAAATCTCATTTTAAATTTGCTAAATTCTATATTTGTTTTATCAGCTATTGCCTACACTGCACCTTCTCCTGCTAATGGAACAATATCCGCTGGAAGATAGAAAAATATACCTACTGCTATTAAAGCGGCACTTTCTACCATCATTATTGTATGAATCGCGATATCATCCGTTTGTGGTAAAAATGAAAACAAATAATTTGAAAATGTAGTAAAATATCCAAATATTACTCCTACAACTAGTTGCAACAGATTTTTAATTTTAAAATCTTTTCTTAAATTAATAATCTGTAATACAACCAATCCAATATGAAAAAGAATTGTTGCCTTTCCCATTTCTAAACCTGTCATATACGTAATTGTATACGGAATTGAGCTTACCGGTGATACACCAAAATTAGATTTGACAGACATTTAAATTCCTAATGTCATAATAAATAAACCTAATATTTAAATTGTAATTCTTGTAAATAATTCCCCTTCTTTATTATTTCATTTATTTTTCTTAATACGTTAGCATCTCCTTTGTCTTATTTTAAAATAATGCACTGTTCCAAATTTTAACTCTTTTTTATTCTTATTTCAAATTTAAAGGAATTTTCATTTTTCAAAATAAGAAAACCCCCAAAAACAAAGTTTCTGAGAGTTTTCTGTATATTTGAAATATTCGATTTCCTATCTCTTTGAGAACTGTGGTGCTCTACGAGCTGCTTTGAGACCTGGTTTCTTTCTTTCTTTCATTCTTGGATCTCTTGTTAAGAATCCAGCTTTCTTAAGAATTGGTCTGTAAGCATCTGAATCAACTTCTAATAAAGCTCTTGAGATACCGTGTCTGATGGCACCAGCCTGTCCTGTGTATCCACCACCGTGTACACTTACGATTACGTCAAACTTATCTAAAGCATCAATAGCGTTTAATGGCTGACGTACGATAACTTTTAATGTATCTAAACCGAAGTATTCATCGATACTTCTCTTGTTGATTGTGATATTTCCTTTACCAGGCATTAAATATACTCTAGCAACACTGCTCTTTCTTCTACCTGTTCCATAATACTTTTCTACTGCCATTGTTTATTTCCTCCTTTCAGTCACTAAAATGTTAATACTTCTGGCTTCTGAGCTGCATGTGGATGCTCATTTCCAGCGTAAACATAAAGTTTTTTGTACATTTCTCTTCCTAAAGGTCCCTTTGGAAGCATGCCTTTAACTGCGAGTTCAATAACTGTTTCAGGTTTCTTTTCTAATTTTTCCTTAAGAGTAACTTCCTTCATTCCTCCTACATAATCTGAATGATGGTAGTACATCTTCTGTTCTAATTTCTTACCTGTTACTGCAATCTTTTCTGCATTTATAACTATTACATAATCACCAGTATCAATGTGTGGTGTGAACTGTGGTTTGTTCTTACCTCTTAATACTTTAGCGATTTCTGATGATAAACGACCTAATGTATATCCTGTAGCATCAACTACATACCATTTTCTTTCAATTGTTGATGGACTTGCCATATATGTTTTCATTGGTTTACCTCCTGAAATATTCTTCATTCTTATTAAATAAATATATGTTAAATGCTTCACCGGGGCTAATGGCTGAGCATTAAACCTACGCATTACACGTCATACTAAAATAGTATAGCGTAACACCATTTTACTGTCAACACATTTTTTAATTTCTCTATGTATTTATCTGCTATTTATATGCGTACTCTATGAATCATTTTTACCAATTTATCTGCGTACCAACCTAATTTTTAATATCTTAATTTAATTCATATAACCTTATGTTTTATAGCATCATTTTATAGCATATTAAGTAATTTACTTGTAAAGTATAAATATTAAAACAGCAGATATAAAAGCAATACCTATCAAAACGCCCCAACTATGGTAAACACTTTTGCTAAAATATGGGGTAACTTATCATCTTTTATATAATATTCACTACATTTTTGTGGATTATAATATATTTCCACGTTCTGCCCTTTTTTATATCTTGGTTTACCACTACCATAAGCTGATTCTTTTGTAATTGTAACATCACCTACATGATATTCAAATATAGGATAATATCCTGAACTTTTAACACTATCACTATTATAACTTTTATGTTTAACAACGTCCTTTACAATACCATATGTTTTTAAAATACATCTTTTTTCTTTTTTATTCATGTGCCTAAACATTAATAGCCCTATTAGAAAAAATATAAAACCTATTAAACTAAATATCCCGGAAAAGAGAATTATACTTAACCATTTATTATTCATATAACCACCCATACATTTCTTTACTTTAATTTTCTATATAAAAAAACAAGCAACCTAAGTTGCTT
>NZ_FR878140.1:0-13123 GCF_000434315.1 Eubacterium sp. CAG:156
TAGCAGTTGTTGTTTCTGCAATTTTTGTTGTCGTTTCAGAAACCTTTGTTGTACCCGGTACTTTTGTTGTTATTTCTCCCGAGCTATCTGAAATAGTAAAATCTGTTACTTTTAAAGTCGTCCCTGCAGCTACTTTTCCAAGTGCAAATATAAGCTCTGCGTTTCCTTTTTCTGATGTTATAGTTCCTGCAAATATGTTTTTGCCATTTGTTAAAGTCTTTCTTTGTAATTCAATTCCATCCGTATCATTTTTAAGCAGAACTTCTGCACCTGCCTTATCAGACTCTATTGAAATGGAATAATTATATGTTTTCCCTGCATTAAGGCTAAGTGCATTTGTCTTTAGTTGTGCTCCCCATTCTTCGCTTGTATTGTTATTGCTTCCAATATAAACTTCCAAATCATTTAAATCTGTTCCGCCCTTATAATAGCCTGATGTGCCTGTCCAAGCGCCTGCGAACAAATAATTCCACTGCCCTATATTATGCATATTGCCATCATTATTAATTGAAGTCATACTTGAAAATCTGTTAGTTGTAGTTTCAGGCTGAGCAATGCCTTCTTTTTTATTCTTAATTGAAAATGAAGCATCATTTCCCTGAAAAACTCTTACATAATCAACATACATTGTAGCATTTGTAAAATTTGCACTTACAGTCTGATTCAAAGTAAATGGTGAACTATTGCTTCCTAATGCCAAATTTAAAATAATAAAATGGTCTCTCTGAAACTCATCCATTTGTTCACTTGAAATATTCATTGTCTGATAGCAAATACCATCAACATACCATTTCATACAATCCTCATACCATTCAATTGCATATGTATGCCAATTTTCAATTGTATCTATTGCTCCAAAACTTTTTGTTGTCTCACTACCCGCATAAACATGTTCATAATTAGTTGTACTTGGATTCCAATGTAGTGTACCAATTACCTGCGTTTCTGCATTTCTATGTTCCATAATATCAATTTCACCGCATGACGGCCATGGTGATGCACCATATGCGCCATTCCAATTATTACCACTCGCATTATAATTTTGACCTAACATCCAGAATGCGGGCCATACACCACTCTGGCTTCCATTTTCAACACGAAGCTTTGTTTCTATTCTTCCAAATTTACAATATTGTTTATTCTGAGTCTGAATACGACCTGATGTATATTCACTTCCCTCTTTCTGTGCCTTTATTGCAAGTGCTCTTCCGTCACTCGAACCCGAATCAGAAGATAAATCTGCAATGTAAACGTTATTCGTGCTATCCGTATAGCGCTGTAATTCATTATTTCCCCATCCATTGCTACCATGTCCAATATCATAATTCCATACACTTGTATCCGGTGCCTGACCAACAGTCTGATTAAATTCATCACTCCACACTAATTTCCATGAATTTGAACCCTGATTTGAATTAACTGATGCATCTGCATTAGAAGGTGTAAATACAATCCCTGATGTAACTAAAGCAACAGCTGTTATAAATGCAATTCCTTTTTTAAACATATTAAATAATCCTTTCTTTTTCATTTGTAAATCGTCTAAACCATTCTAATTTTACCACTAAACCATTTAAAATAAAGTATCTTTATTTTATAAAAGCTACATTTTTTATAGCAACGAGCCACGTTCTAAAACAAAACCCCTCAGGTGTAAGCCCGCTTACAAACCTGATGGGGTTTGTTTTAGAATATGGCGACTGCCTAAACGAAATAGATGCGCAGCATCTATGAGTTGGCTCGTTGCTATGTTGCTTTTCGTTTTCTAATACGACACTGCCTAAACGAAATAGATGCACAGCATCTATGAGTTGGCTCGTTGCTATTTACTGTATTAAATCTCTGTCGATAATCTGGAAATTTGCTCTATGTATATAAAGTGCTTTGCCATCAACCATAAGTTTAGTCGTCTTTGGCAAATCCTCTCTAACTTCCCAATAAACCTTTTCACCACTATAAGCACAAATAGGAACTCCCAACTGACTTTGAATAACAACCACCTGCGATTTTCCAAACTGATTCTTATACTTATTAATTACATTTGAAATAATTGCATTATCAGAAATTTTTCCATTTGATTTACTATTTATATCCGATAATGTAAATTCTGCATCAGGAGACAATCCTTTTTCTTCAAATATAATTGTGTCTCCACAGCTTTCCATTTGTTTTCCATCAACATTTAATGTAACTATTGATGATAAACCATAGCTTGTACTGTAACTTCCGTCACTTGAATCTATCTGTCCTTCTTCAACAACATTGCTTGTTAGTCCGATTTTCTGACCTGTTACAGTCAAAAACTTTTCACCATTATTATCATAGAAATAACATGAATAAGAATTTCCCGATAATTTTCCTTTAATATCATTTATCCTGCTATCAAATATTGAACAGCCTGTCATCACAACAACACTTGAAATAATCAATATCGCTGCAATCGCTCTTTTCATTTGTTTCATTTGTTTCTCCTTTTTACTCCTGTTCACCTTCAATTTACCTTCCCTTTGCGAATTAATTTTCCTTTAATTCACTTGTGCAATGTGGGCATCTTGTAGCCTCAATTGCAATTTCACTCTTACAATAAGGACATTTCTTTGTAGTTGGTGCCTTTGGTTCTTCTTTTGTTTTATAAAGAGCATTCATTCCTTTAACTATTAAAAATACAACAAATGCCATTATTACAAAATTAATTAATCCTGAAATAAACACACCAAAGTTTACCGTGGCTGCTCCTGCCTTCTGAGCCTGAGCAATTGTACCATAATGCTTTCCATCTAAAGCTATAAACCAATTGCTAAAATCAATTTTTCCTACAACAAGACTTAGTATCGGCATAATTATGTTATCTACAAGTGATTTAACTAAACTGTTAAATGCGCCACCTATAATAACACCTACTGCCAAATCCAGCATATTACCACGTACTGCAAATTCCTTAAATTCCTTTAACATTTTCTTCATCAGTATTTCCTCCTGACATTATAAATTTATATAGCGTTACACCTTAATTATACGATTGAAAAATAAGTCAACAATTATAAAAAATATTTTATATAAAATTCAGCATTTTAGCTAATTTACATATCAAAACGTTACATAAAACCCTATTAATCTGGTCAAAATTTATTACTTTTTAAAGAATATAATCCTCGAGATAAAAACATTTTTATCGTTTGTCATTTTTAAATAAAAAAGGTTCATTGAAATTTTATTTAGCCTCTCAAAAGTCAGACTTAAAAATCTAACTTTTCGTAAGTTATACAATTCATTGAACCTTTTTATTTTTTTATTTTGTTTTATTTGTTTCTCTATTTTACTTTCTTTATTTTGGACCATTTTCCATAAAGATTTACACCATTTTCTTTTCTATATCCTCGAACTTTTACATAATAAATTTTTTTATTTTTTATGTTTTTAATTGTAAAATTAATTTTATTTATATTTAAAGTTCTTGTTGCTTTCGCCTTAAATTTCTTTGATGTTGATATTTTTATCTGATATCCATTAACACCCTTTAAGACTTTAAGCTTAATCGATATTTTATTTGATGCTTTCTTTTTTATTTTTTTAATTTTGGCTCTTTTAATAGTTGCATTAACACATTTCTCATCAGATATAACAACTGTTGTTACATTAGTTTCTTCTTTTTGCTGTGTCGTTACTTTTTGTGTTGTCTTTTCTGTTTCTTTCTGTGTATCTGATTCATAATTAAGTGCTGTTGTTGTAAATTCATTCTGCCATGGGAAAGTTCCTTCATCACCATTCTTTTCTGTTTTAACTATTTCCCCGGCTCTTGCATTTGCAGAATACAACAATCCGCTTCCCATTATCACTGCCATAGCCAATAAAACCCATACATATGTTTTTTTACTAATATTACTCATGTCTTTCACCACTTAAAAGTCTGATTATTTATTCTTAACTTTCTTTACCTTACTCCATTTTCCATATACTTTCTTTCCATCTACAATCACATATGTTCTTGCCTTAACAAAATACTTCTTACCGGCTTTCAATTTTTTAACAACTGCCTTTGCCTTTTTTGTGTTTATTGTAACAGTTGTTTTCTTTTTAAATTTTTTGTTTAAAGAAACCTTTATCTGATAACCATTTACTCCTGCAACTCTTTTAAGTTTAACTGTTGCTTTTTTTGCTGATTTTTTCTTAATTGCTTTTTTGATTACAGGTACTGTCTGATTATTTACTGTATACACAGTTGCTCCGCCAATTGTAGTCTCTGTTGCTGTTGATGTAGAAATTGCAGAAGTTCCACCTACACTTGTTGGCTGTGCATTTGAGTTATTATTTGTTGTTACATTCTGTGTTGTTGTTTCCGATGCCTTTGTTGTTGTTTCAGGCGCTTTTGTTGTTGTCGTCTCTGGTACTGTTGTTGTTTCAGGTGCTTTTGTTGTTGTCGTCTCTGGCGCTTTTGTTGTTGTTTCCTGTGCCTTTGTTGTCGTCTCAGGTGCTTTTGTTGTTGTCTCAGGCGCTTTTGTTGTCGTCTCAGGCGCTTTTGTTGTTGTTTCCGGTGCTTTTGTTGTTGTCGTCTCTTGATGAGATGTTGTAAAAATATCTTCTCCCCAATTATCGCCATTTCCTTTTGTTGTAGCATCTACAGTTGTCGTCTCAGGTGCAGTTGTTGTGAATTCATCATTCCATGGGAATGTTCCTTCATCTCCATTGTTTTCAGTCTCACCTTCATAAAATTCTGCCTCCCAAGGAAGTGTCCCCTGGTCTCCATTAACTTCAGATATAGTTCTCTCTGCATATGTAACCTTATGTCCAAATCCACACATTACTGTTCCAACTAATGCAGTTGAACAAATTACCGCCATAACTTTTTTCCATGCGATTTTTGAAATCATTATTAATACCTCTCTTCTTCCATATAATTATTTTTTATTCTAACATTTATCGCTATAATATTCAACGAAATTTGATTTGGATGGTTGGATGTTGGATGGTTGGATGTTGGATGGTTGGTTTTATGGTTGTAGATTGTGATTTGTAAACTAATATATGGACATATGTTGGTTTGTATATTGTAGATATATTAATTTGTGGGTTCACTTGTTATTTTTATACTTATTTGCCCTACAAAACTTGTTTTTTCCTATTCTGTAGAGCTTCATGGCTTCCTGTAATTCATTTTATAATTACTTCTTTATGATTTCATTTCATTCTTTTCAAAACAAAAATAGGTAAAGGATTTAATTATTAAACAAATCAATATCTAATCCTCTACCTACTTTATTTTATTAAAAGTATAACTCTAAATTTCTGATTATATCTTCATATGACACCATATCATTCTAATATTATATGATTATTCCCCATCGTATGCAATAACAGCGCCCTGATATTTTTCTTCAATAAACTGCTTGATTTCATCTGATTTCAAAACATCAACCAATGCTTTAATCTTTTCGCTATCTTCATTTCCTTCTTTTACGGCTATTACATTTACATAAGTTTTAGCTGCTTCTGAGTCTGATTTTTCATAAGCTAATGCATCTTTGCTTACTGTGTAATTTGCCTCAAGTGCATAATTTCCGTTTAATACTACAAATGCTGTTTCATCTACAACTCTTAGTACCTGTGCTGCTTCTAATTCTACAATTTCAACATCATACGGATTTTCAACAATATTGTTTACTGTAGCTTTTATGCCTGCTCCATCTTTTAATTTAATTATGCCATTATCCTGTAATAATAAAAGCGCTCTTGCTTCATTTGTTGTGTCATTAGGAACTGCAATCTTGTCACCTTTAGCAATATCCTTTAAATCTTTTTTTGTTCCCGGATAAATTCCAAATGGTTCATAATGAATCTTTCCTGCAATTGCAAGATGTGTTCCTTTTTCTTCATTGAACTGCTCTAAATAAGGAATATGCTGAAAATAGTTTGCATCAAATTCTCCACTTTCTACTACGTTATTTGGCTGAACATAATCATCAAATACTTTTACCTCTAATGTGTAACCCTTCTTTTCAAGCAAAGACTTTGCCTCTTCTAGAATCTCTGCGTGAGGTGTTGCTGAAGCTGCAACTGTTATCTTTTTATCATCACTTGCCTTTGCTGAATCTTTACTATCACTCTTTGCTCCGCATCCTGTTAATGCTCCTACTGCTAAAATTCCTGTTAATACTACTGCTAAAATTTTCTTTCTCATATATTTTTCCTCCTATTCTCAAACTTAAAAGTTATTAACTATTTGTTATTTAAAATTTGTTTATATTAATTAATTTTGCAAAATTGTTTAAGTTATTAATTTATTTTTACTAATTAGTTTTTTATTTTATATTTTTGTCTATTTTCTTTTATCAAGTCTTGATGCAACTACCATTCCTACTGACTGAAACACCTGCACAAGAACTACTAATAACATAACTGTTACAATCATTATTGCTGAATCATATCTGTAATATCCATATCGAATTGCAATATCACCAAGGCCTCCGCCTCCGACAGTTCCTGCCATCGCTGAGTAACCAAGAATTGTACCTATTGCAATTGTTGCTCCTGTTATAAGGGATGTCCTTGATTCTAAAATCATTACCTTAACAACTATTGTAAAATCATTTGCTCCCATAGCTCTTGCCGCTTCTATAACTCCATAATCTACTTCCTTTAATGAAGATTCAACCATTCGTGCTATAAATGGGATTGCTGCTACTACCAACGGTACAACTGTTGCCGACGAGCCATAACTCTGTCCCACAATTAATTTTGTTAATGGAATTACTAAAATTAACAAAATAAGAAAAGGAATACTTCTTACAATATTTGCTATTATGTCTATCACTTTATATGCAGCTCTATTTGGTTTAAGCCCATCTTTGTCAAATACTGCTAACAACACCCCCATCGGCAGTCCAAATAAATATCCAACGGCTGTAGACAACAATGTCATATAAAGCGTTTCCAATATTCCATTCAAAATCATATTGTTTACTTCACTACTCCACATAATTGTCCACCTCCTCTATCTCTAAACCTCTTTCTATCAAATATTCTTTCATCTTTTCTACATTATTGCTATCTTCCTGAAATCCTAATATCATTTCTCCTTTAGCAACTCCACCAACATTTTTAGTATTAGCTTTGAGAATATTTACCGGTTCATTAAATTGTAAAATCATATTTGCAATTACAGGTTCAAATGATGAATTTTCTGAAAATACAATTCTTACATTCTTCCCTTTGCTGATTTTTGCTGCCACCTTTCCTGTATTTTCAATATCATTTCCCAAATCTCTGCTAATAAGTTCTCTCGCTACATCTGATTTAGGGTGTGTAAATATTTCTGATACTTTTCCATCCTCAACAACTTCCCCTGACTTCATAATTGCTACATGCGAACAAATCTCTCTGACTACTGACATCTGATGTGTAATAATTACAATCGTTATTCCAAATTTCTGATTTATCTCTTTAAGCAAATCGAGTATTGATGCTGTTGTCTGCGGATCTAAAGCACTTGTTGCTTCATCACAAAGAAGAATTTTAGGATTTGATGCCAATGCTCTTGCAATTGCAACTCTCTGTTTTTGTCCTCCTGAAAGCTGAGCCGGATATGCTTTTGCCTTATCACTAAGTCCTACAATTTCAAGTAATTCTTTTGCTCTTTTTCTAGCCTCTGTCTTTTTCTTCCCATGTATATAAAGTGGAAAGCATATATTTTCAAGAACACTCTTTTGCATAAGCAAATTAAAATGTTGAAATATCATTCCGATATCTTCTCTTTGCTTTCTAAGTTCTTTCTTAGAAAAACTACCAAGTTCTTTTCCTTTAATAAAAATTTTTCCCTCTGTTGGTTCTTCCAAATAATTAATACATCTTACTAATGTACTTTTTCCTGCACCGGACATACCAATGATTCCATATATATCTCCCTGCTCTATTGATAAATTTACATTTTTCAAAGCTTGAACATTTCCATCTTTTGTAGAATATGTTTTACTTACATTTTGAATTAATATTTCTGACATGCCCTCACCTCATTTCCATTTTCAATCTAATCAGCATATATATATTTTTCTGTATCTAATCAACTTGTTTTATTAATATAATTAAATTAGCACTTTCTATGTACTTTTTTAACTTTATTAAGTTATTATATATTGTGACTTAATTTTCTTTGTTTCAATTGTTTTATTCCTTATGTTTTCAAAGTATAACACCTTAGTAGAAATTGTGCTAATCGAAAAAAAATACAGCTTGTTATAGGTTTTGTCTATAGCAAGCTGTAATTAATCATGTTATTCTAATGCTTTATCTTTAAATTTACTTATTTCTTCCAAATATTTCCTTCCCAAATGACTTACCGTTACTCCTTTTCTTACGATATAGCCTATAGTCATTATTTCATCTGACTTTAACTTTACCGCACAATACTCTTCTCCATTTAATTCCTCACAGATAATTCCTGAGCATAGTGTATATCCATTAAGCCCAACCATAAGATTAAGAAATGTTGCTCTGTCATTCGCCTTAATAAGCCTTTTATAACTATAAGTACTTAATACTTCTTCTGCGAAATAAAACGAATTATTTTTTCCCTGATCAAATGATAAGCATGGATATTCTTCAAGTTCTTCAAGCGTAACCTCTTTTTTATTTGCCAATGGGTGATTTTTCCACAAATATGCATATATATGACACTTTAATATTTCATGAAATTCAACACCTGATTCCTTAAAAAGCTTAGTTAACACTTTTTTATTAAAATCATTTATATATAAAATACCGATTTCACTTTTGAAATTTTTTACATCTTCAATTACATCATAAGTTTTCGTTTCATGAACTTCAAACTCGTATTCATCCATACCAAACTGCTTTACCATTTCCACAAATGCACTTACTGCAAATGTGTAATGTTGCATTGATACACTGAATTTTTTCTTTGATTCTTTTTTATCAATATACTTATTTTCTATTAAATTGTATTGTTCAACTACCTGTCTGGCGTATCCAATAAATTCCTCTCCCTCAGGAGTAACTGATATTCCTCTATTAGTTCTTCTGAATACTTCTATTCCGACTTCTTCTTCTAATTCTTTAATAGCCGCAGAAAGACTCGGCTGTGATATGAACAGATTTCGAGCCGCTTCATTCATTGAGTCTGAATTAGCAACTGTTATTGCATATCTTAACTGTGTTAAAGTCATAACTCCTCCTACTTTATCAAGTTTCTTTTTTCAATGACTTCATTTTAACATATTTTTTCCTTATGATTCCATACAATTAATAAAGCTACCGACAGAAACTGTGCCGATAGCTTTATAGATTTATGAAATATTTAGAAATTAATTATTTTTTACTTTTACTACTTTGCTCCACTTGCCATATACTTTGCTTCCACTTACTTTCTTGTAAGCTCTTGCTTTTACGTAATATGTCTTGTTAGCTTTTAATTTCTTAACTGTTACTTTTACGCTCTTTGCATTAACTGTAACTGTTGTCTTCTTAGCAAATTTCTTGCTTGTTGATACCTTAACCTGATATCCTGCTGCTCCATTTACCTTCTTAAGTTCAATTGAAGCTTTCTTTGCTGATTTCTTCTTTGTAGCTTTCTTAATAGCTGCTTTCTTAACTGTAACTCTTGAAGGAGCTGCTGCTGTTGTTGCTGCTGTTGTTGCTGTTGGTGTTGGTACTGCTGTTGTTGGTACTGCTGTTGTTGTTTCAGGAGCCTTTGTTGTTTCAGGAATATCTTCAATTACACCTTCTGCTGTAATTTCTGTATCTTCCTTGATTTCAATCTTGTATGTTCCATCTTCTGCTACAACTACTTCTACACCATTAGCTTTAACAACCGGCTTACTATCCTTTGTATATCCTGCTGCTAATTCAAGCTTAACTGTATACTCTGTTCCGTATACAACACTTGCTTCATCTTCTGTTGTTAATGTATATCCTGTTCCATTTGTTAATGTAACATTTAACTTTCTACCTGTTCCAACTTCTACTTCTGCATCTTCAGATGTATTGTAATTCTTGCTGTCAGCATATCTTACAAAATACTTTCCTGCTTTTACATTTGCAATTTCTGTTCCTGTAACTGCTGTATATTCTTCTTCACCTTCAGCTCTATATTCCATTTCATCTGTAACGCCTGTAATCTTACCATCAGCATTTTCTTCTAATGTAGATGCAACTGATTCAATTCCTTCAGGTGCAGTTCTGTCTGCTTTAGTAATTTCAAATTTAACTGTCTTTGTTGTTGCCTTAGCTTTGTTATCATCACTCCAGTAATAATTGTCAGCATCTTTTAATGTAAGTTCAACATCATATGTTCCTACATCAACTCCACCTTCATTCTTTGTTACTGTGTAATCATCTGTATCTTCAATATCTGCTACAACTGTTTCACCTGTATATGTCTTACTTTCAATTACAGGTGCATCAACTGGAGTTTTTGTTGTATAAACTTTAGCATCATCAACTGTTACATTTAAGCCTACACCGATTTCATTAATTACATAACCCCATCCGTTGCTACCGCCTGAAACAGAAATCTTAACGTATCTTACTCCTGCTTCTGTGTAATCACTTAATTTATCTAAATTAATAATATTTAAGTCAGCTGTTCCTGCATTGTCTTTCTTACATGAATAACCATTATTTTCTGCTACAGTTGTATAGTTTTCACCATCTAATGAAAGTTCAACCTTAGTATCTGCTGCATATGTTCTTGGATTAGAATATCCTAATATTAATTTTTCAAACTGTGATGGAAGATACGCATCTCCTAAATCAAGTACAACACTTGCTTCTTCTCCTGCAGCTGTTCTAATTGCAGCGCCACTATCTTCACCACTTGCAATGTTTCCATCAATTGCAACGCCTGCATTTTCAAGTGTATATCCGTCATTGTAATATGATGAAATGTCTATTATCTTAGCTTCAGGATTATTATTAGTGTTTGCAATATTATTTGCTCCTGTAACTAATTCAGAGATATCTGTAACTTTTACTGTTTCTGTTGCTTCAATCACATCTGAAACATCCATATCATCACATACGGCTCTTGCTGTAATTGTATATTCACCTGCATCAACACCTGTTGCTGTGTATGACTTTCCGGCTTCAACATTATCACCAATTACCTTGTCACCTGCATATACCATATATTTATATCCTGCTTCAACCTGACCTTCTGCTGCTTCAACAGAATATGTAATAGAATTGTATGCATCAGATGTTGCTGTAACTCCTGCAGGAGCAGATGCCTTTTCCATTTCTACAGGTCCCTGTGGATTTTCTGAGAATACAGCAATTTCTGTAATCTGTGTTCCCCAGTTAACTGCCTGATTTACATTTATTCTTACTTTTCTAACATTTCCCTTAAGGCTATCTTTGTCAAGTACCTTAGCGACCATGTACTGAGAGCCATCTTTCTGGTCTGTAGATGCTCCTGCCGGGTATTCTGTTACAGATGCAACCGTCTTAAATGTTGTATCCCCGAACTGAATATCGAATCCGTTTGCCGGATATAATTCTGCCTGACCATTTCTAAACCATACTACTACTTCATCAATACTTGAAGCTGCATATGATTGTCCTAAATCTACTTCAAAATATCCCGGTGTTTTAACACCAACATAATTACCATTCCACTTATCCCAAATACCATCTGTAAGTGTTGTTGAATCATTGTTACCTTCTTTATAATTACTTACTGATGATGATTTCTGATATGCAAGGTTTCTATCTGTTGTAAGCCATCTTACTTCATCACTAACCGTTGCCTCTTCAACAGTAACATCTGTTACAGTAAATGTCTGTCCCGCCTTAACTACGCCACTAAGATCTTTAGTAACCTTAATCTGTCCGTTTTCATCAGCTATTGTCGTTTCTTCCCATGAATTTTCTGTTCCATCAACTGTATACTTAATATTATATTTATAGAACTTTCCACCTTCTAAATTACCAAAAACCTTTTCAAGCTGTAGTCCCCAAGCCTGGGCTACAGTATTTATAACATATACAGATACTGTTTTCTGTCCATCAGCTCCATCTTTAGCTGCTGCTGAAACTCCTGACCATGAATTGCCTGAATACAGATTCCATTCTGAACCATCTACATCATTCTTGTCTCCAACTTTGTAGATTAAATTCTCTCCCAATGGATTCCATCCTTCATTAAGTAAGGTATATCCTTCAGGAACAGCTACTTCTCCATCCAATAAAGCAATTCCATATTGATCTGCCGCACTAACATTCTTTACCTGATAGCCTGTAGCGCTTGTAACAACCATTGCTGCCACAAGACCATATGAGCAGGCTAACTTAATTCCTTTCCTAATTTTCATTTTATTGTCTCCCTTCATAATGTGCTACACATTTATTATGTGCCCCAATGTTGTTTTAAATTTTATCATAATTATGTGCACATTTCAACAATATCACAGTTTAAAAAACATTTTTATTGTGCACATTGCACAACGTATTTAATTTTCTTATATTTGTTATTTTATTGTGCAAAATACACAAGTACTGAACATTTTATGACTATTTTAAGCCATTTTATTTACTTTTTTCACAAATAAAAATAGTTCAAAAAAAAGGAGAGTAGTAAAAACTACTCTCCTAAATTAGTTTGGTTGTATTAAATTACTTGTTCGCTATTTTTATTACTTTACTCCATTTACCATATACTTTGCTTCCACTTACTTTCTTGTAAGCTCTTGCTTTTACGTAATATGTCTTGTTAGCTTTTAATTTCTTAACTGTTACTTTTACGCTCTTTGCATTAACTGTAACTGTTGTCTTCTTAGCAAATTTCTTGCTTGTTGATACCTTAACCTGATATCCTGCTGCTCCATTTACCTTCTTAAGTTCAATTGAAGCTTTCTTTGCTGATTTCTTCTTTGTAGCTTTCTTAATAGCAACTTTCTTAACTGTTACTTTTGCTGGTGCTACTGTTGTAGCAGGAGCTGTTGTTGGTGCTACTGTTGTAGTTGTTGCTGTTTTTGCAGTTGTTGTTTCAGCTGACTTTGTAGTTGTTTCTTCCTGAGCCTTTGTTGTCTCAGGAGCTTCTGTTGTTGTTTCTGTATTTTCTGTTGTTGTTTCAGGGTCTGAAATTTTTGTAATTTCAGGTGCAAAGAATTCGATT
>NZ_FR878141.1:0-1513 GCF_000434315.1 Eubacterium sp. CAG:156
CAGATTTTTGCAATTTTGCGAGCATAGCGTAAGTTCAAAAGATATGTCTGAGCCGATAGGCGAGTTTATCTTTTGAACTTACAATAAGCGGCGCAGCAAAATAAAAAAATCAACGTGTTTGCTATGAAAATATCTGCCGGCTGGGGTGGGAATTGTGTTGTCTATGGATTTTCTGTTGGCTGAAACAATGTTAAATATATTATTTCCCTTGAAAAATATTTGCTAAATATGTCATATATTAATTGACAAAAATCCTGTTTAAGCAATATGCTATAATCATGTTAAAAAAGGATATATTTAATTATGAAAAAATTTATAGAATTAGTACGTAAAGAAACAGTATTAGTAATTGCATGGGTCTTGGCAATTATATCCGCATTTTTTGTAAAACCAAATATTAAATACATAGATTACATAGATTTTAGAACGCTTGGAATATTATGGAGCCTTATGGTTATCATGGAAGGGTTAAGTTGTAATGGATTATTTGAAAAGATAGGTTATAAATTATTAAAAAAGACGAAAAATGTATGGCAGCTAAGTATAACATTGGTATTCATTTGTTTTTTCTCAAGTATGTTAATTACAAATGACGTTGCACTTATTACATTTGTTCCTTTTACAATGATGATTTTAGGAAAATGTGAAAAACAAAATTTATTGATTCCAATAATTGTTTTGCAAACCATTGCAGCTAATCTTGGAAGTATGCTTACTCCAATTGGCAACCCTCAAAATTTATATTTATATGGTTTATGGGGAGTTAACATATTTACATTCATAAAAACTATTTTACCTTATTCAATTGTTTCATTTTTTCTTCTTTTACTATTTTTGTTTTTTATTAAGGATAAGAAAAGTAAAATTGTTGTTGATGGTAAAGAAAATGATATTATTCAATATAAGGGGAACTTATTTTTCTATGTAATTTTATTTGTAATCGCATTAGGAACTGTATTTAAATTAATTCCTTATTATATTCTTATATTTCTTGTGTTTATTGTTGTGTTTTTTATACAGCGAAATGTGCTATATAAAATAGATTACGCATTACTTTTTACATTCATTGGATTTTTTATTTTTACGGGAAATATTGGTTCACTTCCAATGGCAAATAAGTATTTGGCTTCAATTGTTATAGGAAATGAAATTGGAATTGGGGTACTTGCGAGTCAGGTGATAAGCAATGTCCCTTCTGCCTTGCTTTTATCTGGTTTTACAACAAACTATAAAGGATTACTTATAGGTGTAAATGTTGGTGGTCTTGGAACACTTATTGCTTCAATGGCTAGTTTAATTTCTTACAAATTATATGCACATAATAACAACAGCACAAAAGGAAAATATTTGCTTTATTTTACATTTGTAAATATTGTATTTCTTGTAGTTTTACTGATTTTAAACACTATAATTAACTGATATTCCAGTCGACTGAAACTTTCATAAACAAACACGTTGTTTCACCTTTCCACGACCAGCAGAAGTATCCATAAGCAACACAACTTTCACAACC
>NZ_FR878142.1:0-103997 GCF_000434315.1 Eubacterium sp. CAG:156
TTATCAACTGTTTGTTGTGACATAGCCTTTTGAAATAGTAGGATTAATTGAAATAATAGCGGGAATGGTAAACTATATAAAGAGTAAAACTTATAAAGATAAATTAGAAGAAAAAATTAAATATAATGATTCAATATTTTATTAATATTAATTATTTAAAAAGTCTTTGAAATTTATAAAAAATTTTGCTAAAATATCAAACGAATCGAGTAGCGTAAAGCGTAAATCCAGATATGGATTTGCGCTTTTTGTTTTGCAAAAAAATTAAGCTATTCGGCTCATTGTGTATAACATAATATGATATGAGTGTCAAAAGTAAATTTTGCCATTCACTGATTTAAAAGGAGGAAAAGAAAAAGTGGAAGAAAACAAAGAAAAAAACAAGATGGGGACGATGAAGATAAATAAATTGATGCTAACGATGGGAGCACCAATGATTTTATCAATGGTATTACAGGCAGTATATAATATTGTGGATAGTGCATTTGTTTCAAATATGCATGATAATGGCGAAGCAGCATTAAATGCACTGACATTAGCATTTCCAGTTCAAATGATGATGGTTGCAATAGCAATTGGTACAGGTGTTGGAATGAATGCATTGCTTTCTAAGAATTTAGGAAGTGGAAATTTAAAAAAAGCATCTAAAGTTGCAGGAAACACAATATTTTTAGGTGTAATAATATATATAGTATTTCTTGTTTTTGGAATATTTGGTGCAAATTTTTATGTATCAACACAGACGAATAATTTACTAATAAAAAATATGGCGGTTGAGTATTTAAAAATTTGTTGTATTTTATCTGTTGGGATAGTATTCTTTTCAATATTTGAAAAAATGTTACAGGCAACAGGACGTTCCGTATATTCAACTATTGCACAGATATCAGGGGCAGTAACAAATATGATTTTAGATCCTATTTTAATATATGGATTATTAGGTGTACCTGAAATGGGAGTTGCCGGAGCAGCATATGCGACAGTAATAGGGCAAGTAGTGTCATTTTTGGTAGCAATTATTTTCCACGTTAAATTTAACAAAGAAATAAAGGGAATGATGAAAAATATCAAACCTTCTTCAAAAATAATAAAGGAAATATATATGATTGGTTTGCCTGCAATTATAGCACAGGCTCTAATGTCATTTATGACATATGGATTAAATATAATACTTGTTAGAATAAGTGAGACAGCAGTAACTGCGTATGGTTTGTATTACAAAATACAGCAATTTATTTTATTTGCAGCGTTCGGATTAAGAGATGCAATTACACCAATAGTATCCTTCAACCATGGAATGAGAAGTAAAGAAAGAGTTAAAAAAGGAATTAAATATGGATTAATTTACACGTTAATAATAATGATTGCAGGAACAGTTGTACTTGAAATATTTGCAAATCCTTTCTCAAAAGTATTTGGATTATCAGGAGAAACACAGCAATTATGTGTCAGTGCAATAAGAGTTATTTCTATAAGTTTTGTATTTGCGGGTGCAAATATTGCATTTCAGGGTATATTCCAGGCACTTGAAGGAGGAATGGAATCATTGTTAATTTCAATATGTCGACAGTTTTTATTTGTATTGCCGGTTGCATGGGGATTTTCACTAATTGCAACGAAAGACATAAGCTATATATGGTTAGTATGGATGACATTTCCAATAGCAGAGGCATTGTCATGTATTATAGCCTGCGTTTTTATGAAAAAAATAGATAAGAAAAAAATACAAAGTCTTAAAAATAAATAAGTAGCGATATGTGTATAAATTGTTGTATTATATAAAGTACATAGGTTAAAAATAATTATTTAAATTTTTTATAGTTTGAGGAGAAATGCAATGGAAGTTACCGTTAGAAAAGCAGAAATAAAAGATATAGAAAAAGTAAGTAAGTTATTAAGCGAAGTACTTGAACTACATGCTAAATTAAGACCGGATATCTTTATATCAGGTACAACGAAATATACAAAAGAAGAATTGACTAATATTTTTAAAAATGATGATACACCTGTATTTGTTGCTATAAATAATAGTGAAGTTGTAGGATATGCATTTTGCATTATAAAAAGACAACCATTTAGTACAAATATGATTGATTTTAAGACTTTATATATAGATGACTTGTGCGTGGATGAAGAGTGCAGAGGCAAGCATGTAGGTACTATTCTTTATAAGTATGTTCTTAATTATGCAAAAGAAATAGGATGTTACGATGTTACTTTGAATGTATGGGAAGGAAATGATAATGCCCGTGTATTTTATGAAAAAATGGGAATGTTTGTAAAAGAAACACAGATGGAAGTAATTCTTAAATAAGGATAACTTTATAAAAAGTCTTAAGGATTGTTAGACGTTACAGATGAATGCAATCCTGTATTATAAAGATAAATTGAGGAAGCACGAAGGAGAAAAGTAATATGGACAACCTTACAGGTTATGAATTTATGTGGCTGTTTTTAAGTTATTCTTTTTTAGGATGGATTTTAGAAACGGTATTTGCAACAATTAAGGAAAGAAAAGTAGTAAACAGAGGTCTTATAAACGGACCATTTTGTATTATATATGGTATAAGTGCAGTTTTAATATCAACAACATTACACGAACTTACAGGAATTTGGTTGATTTTATTTGCTGCTATATATGCATCTGTTGTTGAATGGTTTGGTGGACATTTAGTTGAAAAAATATACCACGAAAAATGGTGGGATTATTCAGATATTAAATGGAATTTTGAAGGATATGTATGCGTTCCAATGGCAGCAGTATGGGGCGTGCTAGGATACATAGTTGTTAAGTTTGGAGATAGTCTGTTACTTGATTTGTACAAATTATTTCCGGAACTTTTAATGCATATAATTTTATGGATTATAACAGGATGCCTTATTGCAGATATAGTATTTTCTTCAATTATCATTAAATTTGAAGGTAAAGGCGTAGATAAAATAATTGAAGCAAATAATAAATTTACGGAAATTAGTTTAAAACTTGAAAAATGGATTGCCAAAAGAATAAATCTGCGTATAGATAAAGCTTATCCAAAATCTTCTAAAGTAGAGAAAAAGGAAAAGGATAAGAGTGTATTTGCAAGGGGATGTGATTTTTATAAAATTGCATTACTGTTTTTTATCGGCTCATTTCTTGGAGATGTAACTGAAACAATATTTTGCAGGGTTACAGCAGGAGTATGGATGAGAAGAAGCAGTGTAATATGGGGACAGTTCAGTATAGTCTGGGGATTGGCAATTGCAATCGTAACGGCAATGCTCTATAAATATAGAGAAAAAAGTGATAGTTTCTTATTTATAATGGGAACGTGTTTAGGGGGAGCATATGAATATTTGTGTAGTGTATTTACCGAAATTGTATTTGGAAAGATATTTTGGGATTACAGCAAAATACCGTTTAACTTAGGGGGAAGAATAAATCTTTTATATTGTTTTTTCTGGGGAATGGCAGCAGTTATATGGTTTAAAACATGTTACCCTAAATTATCAGATTTAATTGAAAAAATTCCTGTAAAGCCGGGAAAAATATGTACATGGATATTGATTTTATTTATGAGTGTGGATGTCGTTGCAACATGTATGGTGCTTCATAGATATGAACAGAGAGAAAATGGAATAGTGGCAACAAAGCAGTGGCAGATGTGGATTGATGAGAATTACAATGATGCCAGAATGGAAAAAATATATCCAAATGCAAAAAATGCCAATTAATAATTTGAAAAATGTTGTTAAAACAACGGAAATGTTATTCGAATTATAATACTATCTGCATGTATCAATTTTACATCAGAAAGGAATTTAATCAGATGGATAAAATGTTTTGTTTTCAATGTGAACAGACAGCCGGATGTACAGGCTGTACAGGAGCGATGGGAGTGTGCGGAAAGTCAGCCGATACATCTAAGTTGCAGGACAAACTTACAGGTGCAATAATAGGACTGGCAAAAAGTACAAGCCATAATCCTAAAAGAAAAGAAACAGACAAAATTATAATAGAAGGTCTTTTTACAACTATAACGAATGTTAATTTTAATGATGAAACATTAAAAGAAATGATAGATAAAGTTCATTTAGAAAAAAATGCAATTGCACCAAACTGCAATGCGTGTGCGATGCCTTGTGGAAGTACCGAAGATTATGATATGAATTTATTGTGGAATGAAGATGAGGATATCCGCTCATTAAAATCACTTATTTTATTTGGAATAAGAGGGATGGCAGCGTATGCATATCATGCCATGGTTTTAGGGTATGAAGATGAAGAGGTGAACGACTTCTTTTACAAAGCGTTATCAGTTATTACTTATGATATGGAAGTTGGACAACTTCTGTCAGTAGCGCTTGAAGTGGGAGAAAAGAATTTAAAATGCATGGAATTACTTGATAGGGCAAATACAGAAAGTTATGGAAATCCTACTCCGGTAAAAGTCCCATTAACTATAGAAAAGGGACCGTTTATTGTAATTTCAGGACATGATTTAAAAGATTTAGAATTGTTATTACAGCAGACAGAGGGAAAAGGAATAAATATATATACTCATGGGGAAATGCTTCCTGCACATGGCTATCCAGAGTTAAAGAAATATCCTCATTTGAAAGGAAATTTTGGTACTGCATGGCAGAATCAGCAAAAGGAATTTGACGATATCAAAGGTCCTGTACTATTTACAACTAACTGTCTTATGCCGGTTAAACCAAGTTATGCTGACAGAGTGTTTACAACAGAAGTTGTTTCATATCCTGAAATGGTTCATATCGGAGACGAGAAGGATTTTACTCCGGTAATAAATAAAGCACTTGAACTTGGTGGATACGAAGAAGATAAAATGATGACAGGAATAAATGGTGGGAAATATGTCATGACTGGATTTGGACATGGAACAGTTCTTGGAGTTGCAGATAAGGTTATTGAAGGAGTTAAGAATAAAGATATAAGTCATTTCTTTTTAGTTGGAGGATGTGACGGAGCAAGAGTTGGAAGAAATTATTATACAGAATTTGTTAAACAGTCACCAAAAGATTCTATTATTTTAACACTTGCATGTGGCAAATACAGATTTAATGATTTAGATTTGGGAGATATTAATGGATTACCAAGGATTATGGATATGGGTCAGTGTAATGACGCATATGGAGCTATAAAAGTTGCAATTGCGTTAGCACAGGCATTTGAATGTGAAGTTAATGATTTGCCATTATCAATGATTTTATCATGGTATGAACAGAAGGCAGTATGTATTTTATTAACATTATTACATCTTGGAATCAAAAACATATATTTAGGACCAACGCTTCCTGCTTTTATATCACCAAATATATTGAATTATTTAGTGGAAAATTATAACATTTCACCTATTAGTACACCAGAAAAAGATTTAGAAAAAATTATGACAAATAAGTAAAATAAAACAGTTCGACCATATAATAGCATGGATTATAACAGTTTATGCTATATGGCCGGACTGTTATTATTTTTAGATAAATTAATATATAGACTCTTCATTTATTAATGTTTTTCTGATAGAATAGGAAAATGAGATTAAAACAAAAGATATATTAGCCGAAGATGATGCTTATGTAATTATTGAATAGAAATAAGAATTTAATTCGGAATTATTCTAAAGTCAATTAGAAAAGGTAGAGGTTAAGTAAATGAAAATTGGATTTGATAATGACAAGTATTTAAAAATGCAGTCAGAGCATATCAGAGAGAGAATTGAAAAATTTGGAAATAAGTTATATTTAGAATTTGGTGGAAAATTATTTGATGATTATCATGCATCAAGAGTTCTTCCGGGATTTCAGCCTGATTCAAAATTACAGATGTTATTACAGTTAAAAGACCAGGCAGAAGTTGTTATAGTAATTAGTGCGGAAGACATTGAAGAAAATAAAGTAAGAGGCGATTATGGAATAACATATGATTTAGATGTATTAAGACTTATTGACGAATTTCAGTCAGTTGGTCTTTTTGTAGGAAGTGTATGCCTTACAAAATTTGCAGGACAGCCATCAGCAGAATTATTCCAACAGAGATTAAAAGAACTTGGAATTAAGTCATACAGACATTATAAGATCCCGGGATATCCAAGCGATGTAAACCATATTGTAAGTGATGAAGGATATGGAAAGAATGATTATATAGAAACAGAGAGACCTTTAGTAGTTATTACTGCACCGGGTCCCGGAAGTGGAAAGATGGCAACATGTCTTTCACAGTTATATCATGAGCATAAAAAAGGAATTGAAGCAGGATACGCTAAATTTGAAACATTTCCTATATGGAATATTCCACTTAAGCACCCTGTTAACCTTGCATATGAAGCAGCAACAGCAGATCTTAATGATGTAAACATGATTGATCCATTTCATTTAGAAGCGTATGGAAAGACTACAGTTAACTATAATAGAGATATAGAAATATTCCCTGTTGTTAATGCAATGTTTGAACTTATTGCAGGTGAAAGTCCATATAAATCACCTACAGACATGGGTGTTAACATGGCTGGTAACTGTATTGTGGATGATGAAGTATGTTGTGAAGCATCACAGCAGGAAATTTTACGAAGATATTATAAATGTTTATGCGATAAAAAACGTAATGGTGAAACAAAAGATGATATATATAAATTAGAACTTTTGATGCAGCAGGCAGGAGTGACTATTGATGACAGAAAAGTAGCAAAAGTAGCTAAAGAAATTGAAGAAAAAACAGGTAGTCCTGCAGTAGCTATTGAGCTTGAAGATGGAACAATGATTACAGGAAAAACAAGTGATTTGCTTGGCTCATCTGCAGCAGCATTATTAAATGCAGTTAAGAAATTAGGTAAAATCGAGGATGATGTTAAATTAGTATCACCACAGGCTATTGAACCAATTCAGACATTAAAGACACAGTATTTAGGAAGCCAGAATCCACGACTTCATACAGATGAAATTTTAATTGCTTTATCATCAACAGCAGCAAATAGTGAAGTTGCAAAGGTAGCAATGAAGCAGCTTCATAAGTTAAAAGGATGTCAGGCACATTCTACAGTATTGCTTACATCAGTAGATGAACAGACATTTAAGAGATTAGGAATACAGCTTACATGTGAACCTAAATACGAAGAAGATGGAAGAAAATATCATAAACACTAATTTGCAAAATAATAAATATAAACATTAAAATAACCGGTTATTAATTTTTCTTAGATTGATAACCGGTTAAAATAAGCAGGGAAAGTTGAGGTAAATATGATACAGGACATAGAACCAAAACTAAACAATCAATATAAAAATATTAAGCCTAAAGATAATGATTATGTATTAAGTTACAGTGGGAGAAGGGTATTGTTATCTAAAAAGGCAGAAACACTAGAATATTTAACATATGAGAAGTATAAACAGATAAATCAGGGGGATGATACCTTGGTTTATTTTTTTAGTATAGGAAATGATTCATATTTCTATGAAAAAAACGAAATAGAAGCTGATGGATTTGAGTATGTACCAATGTTTAAGACAAGAACAATGAAACCAATGGCTAAAGTAATGGCAGCAGCAACAGGATGGCATTTAAATATGTGGTATAAGTCTAATAAATTTTGTGGGGCATGTGGTTGTAATATGGAACATGATGAAAAAATAAGAATGCTAAAATGTCCTAAATGTGGAAATCAGGTATTCCCAAAAATCGCTCCGGCAGTTATAGTAGGAGTGACGGACAATGATAAAATATTATTAACAAAATATGCAGACAGAGAGTATAAAAGATATGCTCTAATTGCAGGGTTTACAGAGATAGGAGAGACTATCGAAGAAACGGTTGCAAGGGAAGTGTTTGAAGAAACAGGAGTGCATATTAAAGATATAACATATTATAAAAGCCAACCATGGGGGTATGATGGTAATGTCCTTATGGGATTCTTTGCAAAACTAGATGGCGATAGGAAAATTACAATTGATGAAGATGAATTGTCCGTAGCAGAATGGGTTAATTATAAAGACGTTCCGGACGATGAAGAAAAGATAAGTCTTACAAGAGAAATGATGACATATTTTCGTAAGGAGAGAGAAAATGAAAGCAAAAGACGAGAAAACAAATGTAATGAGAGTATTAGACAGTAAGAAGATTAAATATCAGCATTATTATTATGGAGACACAGATGCAATAAGCGGAACTGAGGTCGCAAAAGCATTAGGACAAAATCCGGATTGTGTTTTTAAAACATTGGTTACAGAAGGAAAGACAAAAAATCACTATGTATTTATTGTACCTGTAGAAAAAGAACTTGATTTAAAAAAGGCAGCAAAAGCTGTAGGAGAAAAATCAATACAAATGATAAAATCAAAGGAACTTTTACCGCTTACAGGATATATTCATGGTGGATGCTCACCGATTGGAATGAAAAAATTATTTAAAACAACAATTGATTCGAGTGTAGAAAATGTAGAAAAATTTTGCGTAAGTGGTGGAAAAATCGGCTATCAGGTAGAAATTACACTTGAAGATTTAAGAAAGGTAATTCCTGTTCAGACCGCTGAAATTACTGTATAGAGATACTGCGTATTTAAGAAAGACTAACGAAAGAATTCTTACACAAACTAACATACGTAGCACTCTAAATTCTTAGAATATAGTATGTCTTTGATAGAAAATTTGAAAATAGGAGGAAGAAAATGAAATACGAATTAATTGGGTTGGATATGGATGGAACTTTGCTTAATTCAGAAAAGAAAATTACTCCCGGTGTTGTATTGGCTATAAAAGAGGCAATAGCGAATGGAAAACATGTTGCATTGTCTACAGGACGTGGTGTAGCTGAAATAGCTGAATATAGAGAACAGTTAAAAGATATGGAATATGCAATACTCGAAAGTGGAGCATTAGTTTATAATTTGAAAAAAGATGAAATGATTTCAGTTGTAAATTTAGATGAAAGCATAGTAGATAAAGTGTTTGAT
This sequence comes from Eubacterium sp. CAG:156, assembly GCF_000434315.1. NCBI lineage: Bacteria > Bacillati > Bacillota > Clostridia > Eubacteriales > Eubacteriaceae > Eubacterium > Eubacterium sp. CAG:156. The sequence goes on from NZ_FR878142.1 coordinate 8,950, forward strand.
GCAGTTAAGGATAAAGATGTTTTTGTGCATTTGATTTCGCAAGGACGTTCAGTTTCACCTGAGAAGTTAATACCAAAAATGGATAAATATCATATGGGTGTTTATATACCTATGTATGAAAAAGTATGCACAAAAGTAGAAGATACAATAAAATTTCATTATGAAGATAAGCAGGGAATTGAAAAAATAAATTTGTTCCATACAACTCCACAGGATAGGGAAAATACAAGAAAAAAATTACAGGGCTTGCCAATAGAAATGTTGGATGCGGAAGAAACATCGCTTGAAATATCACCTCTTGGTGTTACAAAGGGCTTTGGATTAAAGAAATTATGTGAGTATTTAAATATGGGAATTGAACAATCAATTGCTGTTGGAGATGCAGATAATGATTTAGATATATTAAAAACTGCAGGACTTGCCATAGCTATGGGTAATGCAAATGAAAATGTACAAAAGATAGCAGATATTAAAGTTGCTGATAATGACCATGACGGGGTTGCAGAAGCGATATATAAATATTTGATTGAGAAATAAAATTCTTGAATAAACATATGTATTTGTGATATAATAAGACGTAAGAAATCACGATATAAAACAACAAACCGGATTCTTTACGAATCCGGTTTTGTAGCGTCCGGGGAAAAGTGACGCATAACAAATTTAAAGAACAGGAGTTGATTGTGTATGCATTATGACTTGATTATTGTAGGTGCAGGACCGGCAGGAATCTTTACAGCATTAGAATTATTAAAGAATAATAGTGACAAAAAGATTCTTTTGGTAGAAAAAGGAAAAGCTGTAGAAAAAAGACATTGCCCAAAAGCAGAGGTAGGGCATTGTGTTAATTGTAAGCCAAATTGTGCAATAACTACAGGGTTCTCCGGAGCAGGAGCTTTTTCAGATGGTAAGTTAAGCTTGTCATATGAAGTAGGTGGAGATTTGCCGATGCTTATTGGAGAAGAATTTGCACAGGAATTAATTGACTATACAGATACAATCTATTTGGAATTTGGTGCAGACCCACATGTAGAAGGAATTTACGAGGGAGAAGACATCAAGGAAATAAGAAAGAATGCAATTAAGGCAGGTCTTAAGTTAGTAGACTGCCCAATCAGACATTTGGGAACGGAAAAGGCACAGCAGCTTTATTACAATATTCAGGAATGGTTGTTACAGCATGGTGTTGAAATGAAATTTGAAATAGAATGTGAAAATATCATTCTCGATGAAGAAGGCTGTAAAGGTGTTATCTTAAGAGAAGGTAATGAAAGTGTTCATTATTATGCAGATGAAGTTGTTATTGCAACAGGAAGAAGAGGAGCTGATTGGTTAGAAAAACTATGTGCAGAACATAATATTGCACATAAACCGGGAACAGTTGATATCGGTGTGCGTGTAGAATGCAGAAATGAAGTAATGGAAAAGGTTAACGAAGTACTTTATGAGTCAAAGCTTATCGGATATCCAAGACCATGGAAAAATAAGGTACGTACATTCTGCCAAAATCCGGGAGGATTTGTTGCGCAGGAAAATTATGACAATGATTTGGCTGTAGTAAATGGTCATAGCTTTAAGGAAAAGAAGAGTAATAATACAAACCTTGCAATACTTGTAAGCCATAACTTTACTGAGCCATTCAACAAGCCGATTGAATATGCCCAGAAGGTTGGAGAATTGACAAATATGTTAGGTGCAGGACATATTATGGTGCAAAGATACGGAGATATTCTTGACGGCAAGCGAACATGGCCTAAAGAATTAGCACAGAGTAATGTTAAACCTACACTTAAAGATGCAGTAGCAGGTGATATAACAGCGGCAATGCCATACAGAGCAATGACAAATATCATTGAATTTATAAAAATGCTTGATAAAGTTGTTCCGGGATTCGCTTCAACAGAAACATTGTTATATAGCCCTGAGTTAAAATTTTATTCAAATAAAGTAAAAATGGACGAAAACCTTAATACAAACATTAAAGGTTTACATTGTCTTGGAGATTCTTCAGGATGGACAAGAGGTCTTATGATGGCATCTGTTATGGGTGTTCTTATGGGAAGAAAATTATTAGATAAATAAACGGAAGCGACAATCTGTCTTAATTGATAGGTTGTTGCTTTTTTTGGTGTTTATATTTATCAAAATAGAATAAACACAAGATAAATGAAAAGAATATATTAGAGAAAAGATAAAATATATAGCAACAGTATGAATTTACATTTTAAGTGAAGATTGTAATACATTACAGTGAAAGAAAATTGCATTTATTTGTTATACATTTGACGAAATTTGTATATTTTTAAGAAAAAATTTGTATAGTATAATTCAATTTAAGATGTAGAAATTTACAGAGAATATAGGCTATAAATGTTTATGAATTAAAATTATTATAGCTTATGAAATCAAGCAATAGAAAGGTGGTGTATTAATGATTAAAGAAACAATGGCTTCCATTAAAAAAGCTGAAAAACAAGGTGAAGAAATTGTTAACAAAGCAAACGAAGATGCTGAAAATAATATAAAAAAGGCAAACGAAGATGCTCAAAAAAGTATTGATGATGCAACAAAAAGGCAGAAGGACAAAATTGAAGAATATTGTCAGAAAGCCAGAGAAAGAGGAGAAAAGGAAGCAGAAATAATTAAAAAGGACAGCAAAAAAAGTATTAAAGAATTATATGACAAGGCTTTAGTGCTTGAAAATGAAGCTGTAAATAAGGCTGTGGAAGAAGTAATGAAATTTTAGAATTGTTGCTTTGAACTTTTAACTATTGACATCATTAGCATAGAAGAAGGGAGGCATGATAAAATGGCAGTATTAGAAATGCAAAAAATATGCATTTGTGCCCTGAAAAAAGAACGAAAGCCTATCATAGAATATATTCAAAGAAGTGGTGCTGTTGAAATCAAGGAAAGAAAAGTAAAAAAAGGTTTTTCCAAGATGGATACAAGTGTTGCTAAATCAAGTTTTGAAAGAAATGCAGCTTTAGCAGAAAATGCTTTGGAAGTATTAGAGCAATATGCACCGGAAAAGAAATCAATGTTTTCATCTCTAGAAGGAAAGAGGCAGGTTGCTTCAAATGAATTTAAAAGAATTTCAGATAATAGAGATGAAATAATGGATAAAATATCAGCTATTATTAATTTGCAAAAAGAAATATCAGCAAAACAAAATGATATTTTGAAATTAAGAGCAAATATAGAAGCTGTAAAACCATGGTTAAATATGGATGTTCCGGGTGCGACAACGGGAACTGAAAAGACAGCATTTATTTATGGTTCGTTCCCCGGAAATATTACTCAGGAACAGCTATATCAGCAAATCCAGTCAAACGAAAAGTTTCCTAAAGCAAACGATGTAAGAGTATTTTATTCAGACAAAAATCAAACCTGTGTGGCAGGTTTTTGTATGAAAAAAGATGCAGAACAATTTGAGGAAGCGTTAAGGCAGATGGATTTTTCAAGACCTTCGCTGATAATGAGAAGTGTTCCGCAGGTATCTAAAGAAAAATGGACAAAAAGAATTACTGAATTTGAAAGCAGTATTGATAATCGTATTGAAGAAATAAAACAGTTAGCTGAGGATAGAGAGGATATTCAGTTAGCGGCTGATTACTTTAATAGCAGAGCAGAAAAATACGATGTACTTGGAAGGATTCTTCAAACAAAACATGTATTTATAATTACAGGTTATATTCCGAAAAAAGAATTTGAGAAGTTAAAAGAAAAACTTACTGACAAATTCACGATTATGGTTGAAACAGAAGAAATATCTGCGAAAGAACAACCACCGGTTTTACTTGAAAATAATGCTTTTACAAGACCTGTAGAAGGAGTTGTTGAATCATTTGGTTTACCAAAGAAAGGTGAGTTTGACCCAAGCGCAATAATGGCGGTATTTTATTATATCTTATTTGGAATGATGTTAAGTGATGCAGCTTATGGACTTATAATATTCTTAGCATGCTTTATTGCAATAAAAAAATTCCCGAGAATGAGTGATTCTTTAAACAAATCATTACACATGTTTATGTATTGTGGAATTTCAACTACAGTATGGGGATTGCTATTTGGAGGATTTTTTGGAGATGCAATTACAGTTGTATCGAATGTATTTTTCCATAAAAATATAGAACTTAAAGCATTATGGTTTGTTCCACTTCAGGATCCGATGAGACTGTTAATGTATTCAATGGTAATAGGAATTATTCACATGTTTTTGGGACTTGGAATAAAAGGGTATATGCTTTTGAAAGATAAAAAGATAGTGGATTTTGTATGTGATGTATTATTGTGGTATTCACTTTTAATCGGATTAATATTGTTATTATTGCCAACTGAATTATTTGCATCTATTTCACAGATGACATTTGTATTCCCGGCATGGCTTTCAATTCTATCAAAAGCATTAACAATAATAGGACTTGTCGGATTGCTTCTTATGTCAGGCAGAAGAAAAGGAAATAAATGGGCTATAAGAATTGCTCTTGGAGCTTATGATATTTACAATGTAACAGGATGGCTTAGCGATTTACTGTCATACTCAAGACTTTTAGCATTAGGTCTGGCAACGGGAGTTATTGCATCGGTTGTAAACTCCATGGGTAGTATGGTGGGTGACGGCCCGGTAGGAATCATAGTTTTCATAATAGTATTTATTGTAGGTCATACACTAAACCTTGCAATCAATCTGTTAGGAGCCTATGTTCATACAAATAGATTACAGTATGTAGAATTTTTCGGAAAATTCTATGAAGGAGGAGGCAGAGCCTTCAATCCATTCACATTAAAAACAAAATATGTTGAGTTAGATAAAGGAGAGAAATAATAATGGAATTAGGAATTTTTTATGCCATTCTTGGCGCAGCATTAGCAACTTTATTGGCAGGTGCAGGATCAGCAATGGGTGTAGGTATTGCAGGTCAGGCAGCAGCAGGTGTAGTAACAGAAGATCCGGGTAAGTTTTCAAAGGTTTTAATTTTACAGCTTCTTCCCGGCACACAGGGTATTTACGGGTTATTAGTTGCATTTATTACATTAAGTAAAATCGGATTGTTAAATGGTAACCTTGCATCAATTTCAACAGGAACAGGACTTATGATTTTAGCAGCATGTCTTCCAATCGGTGTTGTTGGTTTAATCTCAGGATTACATCAGGGAAAAACAGCAGTTGCAAGTATTGGAATCGTAGCTAAGAAACCTGAACAGTTTGGTAAATCAATGTTATTCCCTGCAATGGTTGAAACATACGCTATTTTAGCACTTCTTATATCAATTCTTTCTGTAAGTAATATTCCGGTTTAATAGAAGTATATAAGCAGAAAGGAGTTGCCCATGGGTGGATTAGAAGAAATATTAAACCAAATTAAAGCTGACGCAAACAAAGAAGCGGCAGATATTTTGGCAAAGGCACAAGACACCTGCGACTCTATAAAAGAAAACGCTCAAATTGAAATTGATAAAATAGAGACTGCAGGGACAAAAAAGGCTGAGAGTGAAGAAAAATTACTATTTAGTAAAATTAAGTCAGCAGCCGGAATGGAAGCAAAGCAGAAATATCTTGAAGCAAAACAAAAAATTATTTCAGATATTATGAATAAGGCATATAACAAAATGGTAAATGCTTCGGATGAGGAATATTTTGGTTATTTAATAAAAATGACAGAGGAATATGCTCAGCCGGCAGAAGGAAAAATGTGCCTTAATAAAAAAGACTTAGAGAGACTTCCTAAGGATTTTCAGGAAAAGATAAGTGAAGCAGCAAACAAAAATAATGGAAAATTATCAGTAAGCAATGAACCTATAAATATTGAAAACGGAATGATTCTTGATTACGGAGATATAGTGGAAAATTGTACTTTTGATGCTGTATTTCACAATAAAAAGGATGATTTACAGGACGAAATTAACGGATTCCTGTTTAAATAGTTGAGGAGGAAAATATATGTCAGAAACCAATTATACTTATGCGGTTGCCCGTGTTCGTGCAAAAGAGGTCTCACTATTTTCTGATTCAGTAATTGAACAGTTGATGGCTTGTAAAGATTATAAAAGCTGTATGGCATTTCTTCATGATCATGGCTGGGGAAATGGAGAACCGGCGGAAACAGAAGATGAAATGCTTGCATTTGAGAGAAAGAAAACCTGGGATGACATACATGAGTTAGTAAATGAGAAAGATGCATTTGCTGTAATTACAGTACCAAGAGAGTATCATAATTTAAAAGCAGCAATTAAACAGGTATGTAGTGGAGATAAAGCAGAGCATGCATATTATGATAATTGCAGATGGTCACCTGAGCAGTTGAAGGATATGGTTGAAAGAAAAGATTTTGACAGTTTGCCTGAAAGAATGGCTTATGTAGCGAATGAAGCGACAGAGGCGTTACTACAAACTCAGGATGGTCAGTTATGCGACATAATAATTGATACAGCAACATTAGAAGCTGTTAAAGAAGAAGGGGCAAAATCAGATTCAAAATTAATAAAACAATATGCTGAAGAAATGGTTGCTGTTGCAAATATAAGAGTTGCAGTAAGATGCGCTAAAACAAAGAAATCAAAAGATTTCATGGAAAGAGCAATTGTTGCCTGTGATTCTTTAAGCAAAGCTTCTTTAATTAAAGGTGCAGAATCAGGAATTGATGGAATATGCAGTTATATACAATCGGCAGGATACAGCGAGGCAGCTGAACATATAAAAGAATCACCGTCAGCTTTTGAGAGATGGTGTGATAATAGAATAATCGATAAAATCAAAGAGGAAAAATATAATTCTTTTTCGGCAGGCCCGATACTTGCATATTTTCTTGCAAGAGAAAATGAAATAAAAACAGTTAGAATTATATTGACCGGAAAGTTAAATAACTTAAGTGATGATTTTATTCGGGAAAGGTTAAGGAAAATGTATGTATAAGATTGCAGTGTTAGGTGATTATGACAGTATATATGGGTTTGGCGCAATCGGAATGGATACATTCCCGGTAACCGACCCGGAAGAGGGAATTAAAACCCTTAGAGTGTTGGCTAAAAGCGAATATGAAATTATTTATGTGACGGAAGGTCTGGCAGTTCAGATTGATCATGAGATAAATAAATATAAAGAAATGCTGTCACCGGCAATAATATTAATTCCCGGCGTATTTGGAAATACCGGGGAAGGAGTTGCAGGAGTTAAGGCAAGTGTAGAACAGGCTGTAGGCAGCGATATTTTGTTTTCATAAATTAAAGTGAAGTGATTTTATTTCACAGTAAGGAGACTAGTATGAGCAAAGGAGTAATTAAGAAGGTTGCGGGACCTTTAGTTATAGCAGAAGGGATGAGAGATGCCAATATGTTTGACGTTGTAAGAGTAAGTAAAGAACGTCTTATTGGTGAAATCATTGAAATGCATGGTGACCAGGCTTCGATTCAGGTATATGAAGAAACAGCAGGATTAGGACCGGGAGAAGAAGTTGAGTCAACAGAGGCACCATTATCTGTAGAATTAGGACCCGGACTTATAGCAAGTATATATGATGGAATTCAAAGACCACTTGATGATATTATGAAAGTTGCAGGAAACAATTTAAAAAGAGGTGTTGAAGTACCATCCCTAAAGCGTGATTTGAAATGGGATTTTGTACCTTGCATGAATGTTGGAGATGAAGTTGAAACAGGAGATGTTATTGGTACTGTAAAAGAAACAGAAGTTGTAACTCAGAAGATAATGATTCCATATGGAATTAAAGGAAAAATAAAATCAATAACAGCCGGAAATTATACAGTTACAGAGACAGTTGCAGTTGTAGAGACAAAAGACGGCGATAAAGAAATTACATTAATGCAGAAATGGCCGGTTAGAAAAGGAAGACCATATGCAAAGAAACTTCCACCAACAAAACCATTGGTAACAGGTCAGAGAGTAGTAGATACATTATTCCCAATTGCAAGAGGTGGTGTAGCAGCAGTTCCGGGACCATTTGGTTCAGGAAAAACAGTAATTCAGCATCAGTTGGCAAAATGGGCAGAGGCAGATATTGTTGTATACATTGGTTGTGGAGAACGTGGAAATGAGATGACAGATGTACTTAATGAATTTCCGGAATTAAAGGACCCAAAGACAGGACGTTCCCTGATGGAGAGAACAGTATTAATAGCAAATACATCAGATATGCCTGTTGCAGCCAGAGAAGCTTCTATTTATACAGGAATTACAATTGCTGAGTATTTTAGAGATATGGGATATTCAGTAGCACTTATGGCAGATTCAACTTCAAGATGGGCAGAAGCACTTCGTGAAATGTCAGGACGACTCGAAGAAATGCCTGGAGAAGAAGGTTATCCGGCATATTTAGGTTCAAGACTTGCTCAGTTTTATGAAAGAGCAGGTGAGGTTATTTCACTTGGAAAAGAAGGAAGAGAAGGAGCACTTTCGGTAATTGGAGCTGTATCTCCTCCGGGTGGTGATATTTCAGAACCTGTGTCTCAGGCTACACTTCGTATCGTAAAGGTATTCTGGGGACTTGATTCAGCATTAGCTTATAAGAGACATTTTCCTGCAATTAACTGGTTAACAAGTTATTCCTTATATGTAGATAATATAGGAAAATGGTTCGAAGAAAATGTATCAGAAGAATGGCTTAAATTAAGACAGGAGCTTATGAGTCTCTTGCAGGATGAAGCACAGTTGGAAGAAATTGTAAAAATGGTAGGTATGGATGCACTTTCAGCACCTGACAGACTAAAAATGGAAGCAACAAGATCAATAAGAGAAGATTTCTTACATCAGAACTCATTCCATGAGATTGACACATACACTTCTCTTAATAAGCAATATTTAATGATGAAATTAGTACTTGGATATTATTATGAGGCAAATGAAGCTCTTTCAAATGGTGCTTCAATTGACAAATTAATAGCACTTCCAATAAGAGAACAAATCGGAAGATTTAAATATACTAAGGAAGAAGATATTCAGAGTAGATATGATGAAATCTTAAAGGAACTTGAAATTCAGGTTGCAGGAGCATTTGATAAGGAGGACTTCTAATATGGCAAAGGAATATAGAACAATTCAGGAAGTAGCAGGTCCTTTGATGCTTGTTAGGGACGTAGAAAATGTTACTTACGATGAACTTGGAGAAATAGAACTTGCAAATGGTGAAACAAGACGTTGTAAAGTGCTTGAAATAGATGGCAAAAATGCACTGGTACAGTTATTTGAAAGTTCTACAGGAATTAACCTTTCAAACAGTAAAGTAAGATTTTTAGGTCGAAGCATGGAACTTGGCGTTTCGGAAGATATGCTTGGAAGAGTATTTGACGGATTAGGTAACCCAATAGATGACGGACCCGCAATTCTTCCGGAAGAGAGAAGAGATATTAATGGTGTACCTATGAATCCGGCAGCAAGAAATTACCCTTCAGAATTTATTGAAACAGGAATTTCAGCAATTGATGGATTAAACACATTAGTAAGAGGACAGAAATTGCCAATTTTCTCAGCTTCAGGTCTTCCACATGCACAGTTAGCAGCGCAGATTGCAAGACAGGCAAAGGTAAAAGGAAAAGATGAACAGTTCGCCGTAGTATTTGCAGCTATGGGTATAACATTTGAAGAGGCAAATTATTTTATAGATAGTTTCAAAGAAACAGGAGCGATTGATAGAACAGTATTGTTTATAAATTTAGCAAATGACCCGGCTGTTGAACGTATTGCCACACCGAAAATGGCATTGACTGCAGCAGAATATCTTGCATTTGAAAAAGGAATGCATGTTCTTGTAATTCTTACGGATATTACTAACTATGCAGATGCTTTAAGAGAAATTTCTGCAGCAAGAAAAGAAGTTCCGGGACGTAGAGGATATCCGGGATATATGTATACTGATTTGGCAACGATGTATGAAAGAGCAGGACGTCAGAGAGGTAAAGACGGTAGCGTAACAATGATTCCTATTCTTACAATGCCTGAAGATGATAAGACACATCCAATTCCTGACCTTACAGGATATATAACTGAAGGACAGATTATTTTAAGCCGTGAGCTTTACAGAAAAGGCATTCAGCCACCAATAGATGTTCTTCCATCGCTTTCAAGACTTAAAGATAAAGGCATTGGGGAAGGAAAAACAAGAGCAGATCATTCAAATGTAATGAACCAGTTGTTCTCAGCATATGCAAGAGGTAAGGATGCTAAAGAACTGATGGTTATTTTAGGTGAGGCAGCACTTTCAGAAACAGACAGAATTTATGCAAAATTTGCTGATGAATTTGAAAAGAAGTATGTATCACAGGGATACCAGTCAGACAGAAGCATTGAAGAAACAATGGATATAGGATGGAAATTGCTTAATATTTTGCCTCGTGCAGAACTTAAACGTATTGATGATAAATATCTTGATATGTATTACAAAGAAAAATAAGTGATACAAAAAGCGTTTAGAAAGCGAGGTGAGAGAATGGCAAACACTCAGGTTAATCCTACAAGAATGGAATTGACGAAACAGAAGAAGAAACTTGTATCTGCAGTAAAGGGACATAAACTTTTAAAAGATAAAAGAGATGAGCTTATGAGACAGTTTTTGGATTTGGCAAGGGAAAATATGGAACTTAGACTAAAGGTTGAGGAATCCATAAAAAAGGCAAATACAATTTTTGTTGTTGCTAAGGCGGGAATGAATACTGAAACATTAACAACGGCTTTAATGGCAACAAAGCAAAAACTTGAACTAAATGTAGATAAGAAAAATATAATGAGTGTAGATATTCCGGTATATTCCGTTAAATCTAAGACGGCTAATCTAAATGACATATATTCTTACGGATTTGCATTTACAACAGGAGACTTAGATGATGCAGTCACATCTCTCGCAGATATCAGAGAAGATATGGTACGATTAGCACAGATTGAAAAATCATGTCAGTTGCTTTCAAGTGAAATCGAGAAAACAAGAAGAAGAGTTAATGCCTTAGAACATGTTATAATTCCTGAGGCACAGAAAAATATAAAGTATATTACTATGAAATTAGATGAAAATGAACGAAGCACACAGATTCGATTAATGAAAGTAAAAGATATGATGTTAGAGGAAGCACATCATTATAAAGAAAAATAAATATAGTTATTTTATGTAGCGGACAAATGGAATTTTGTTTTACATCAAAAAGTAAATACTAAAATTATGTAAGGTTACTTTTAGTGATGTAAGATAAATTTGTTTGCTACTTTTTTATTTATGGACTATAAAACATTGGTTATGAGTGTGTTGACCATAGTTTTAATAAGGTATAAAAACAGAAAGCAAAGGTAGGGATAGAAAGGCTTTTACTTGACAGTTATGATTTTTTAAAATATCATATATAAAGTAAAAGATTATTGGGGATATTAAGCCTAACAATAGTGTATGAATTACTTGATTTTCGAAATAAAAGGAGGCAGAAATGATTGATTTTCATTCTCATGTATTGCCTGGTATAGATGATGGAAGCAGTTGCGAGGAGGAATCACTTGACATGCTTCGTATAGCAAAGAGTCAAGGAGTTATTACAATGTTAGCAACTCCTCATTTTTATGCTCAAAATAATTCAGTCGGACATTTCCTAAAAGACAGAGAAAAGTCATTTAATAAATTAAAAGCATGTACCGAATACATGAAAGATGATGCGTATCCTGCTATAAAGCTTGGAGCTGAGGTGTGTTATTTTAATGGAATAGGACAGGCAAGAGAATTGGAAAAACTGTGTATAGAAGATACAGATGCGATTCTACTCGAGCTTCCTTTCACACAATGGAACAAATTTGTTTTGCAGGATGTCATAATGCTGATGGAAGAGAGACATATTACGGTTATTTTGGCACATATAGAAAGATTTTATGCTTTTCAGACAAGGAAAAAAATTTGGAAGGAAATGCTTGAATTACCTGTTATTTTTCAGGTAAATGCAGATTTTCATGACAATAGAAAGAAAAGAAAAGTCGTAAAAAAGTTAATAGAAAGTGATAAACCTCTTATTTTAGGAAGTGATTGTCATAATGTTGAGAACCGAAAACCAAATCTTATAAGCGGATATGATTATATATCAGATAAATATGGTAAAAAGATGGTTGAACAAATAGATAATCTGGGAAGAGAAGTGCTTGGATTTGATACTAAATAAAATTGATAGGGTGTTAATCAAATGAAAAAGAAAAGAAAAAAATACATAAAAATTGCTGCAGGTATATTGATATTCATATTATTTATTATAGCTTTTGGATATGGACTCCAGTATATTGATAATAAGACGGAAAAGACGAATGTTTCGGATGAGGATTCTATTAATGACTGGAATGTTCAGGTCGCAAGAGGAAAAATAAAGCTTAATAAGAAAAAATATGATTATTATCATGATTTTGAAAATTACCTTCTTATTGGAACAGATGCTTCAGGAAATGATGGAGAAGGCGATGAATATCAGGGCAGTATGGCAGATTTTTTAATGCTTGTTATTGTTGATAAAACAGATGGAACTTATAGTTTTCTGCAATTTAACAGAGATACCATGACAGAGATATCGTTAATTAATCATGATGGTAAGGGGGCTGCAACAGCTACTATTCAGTTGTGTACAGCACATTGGTATGGAGGAACTAAAGAACAGAGCTGTAAGAATACAGTAAAAGCTGTAAAGAAACTGTTAGGCGGTATGGAAATTAATGGCTATTATGAACTTAACATGAGTGAAATTCCTACACTTAATCAAATTGTCGGTGGAGTTACAGTAACATTAGAAGAAGATTTTACAGACAAATATCCTGAAATGAAAAAAGGAGCAACATTACAACTTACTGATGATGAAGCATATGCTTATGTACATGACAGATATGGTGTTGGCGATGAAGAAAATGCATCAAGAATGAAGCGACAACAACAGTATATGACAGGCTTCTTCAAAAAATTACAGGATAAAATTAAGTCAAACAGTAATTATACAACTGAAATATTTGAACAATTACAGGATAAAGCAACTACAGATATAACGGTTGGAACAATATCAAACATAAGCAACATATTTGCAAGTGGAACAAACAAGGGAATATATGAATTGCAGGGAGAATCAAAAGTTGGTCAGTCATTAGGTGATGATCTTGATCATATGGAATTTTACGTAGATAAAGATTCTATGGTTACAACTATGGAGGATTTATTTGGAATAAAGGAACATAATAATAAAGAGTAAAGGAAAGAAAAAATGAAACAACAGGTAAATAAGATTAATATGAATGAAAAAGAAGATGAAGTGGAAATTAATCTTTTAGACTTATTTAACTATTACCGCAAAAAGATTATTTTTATCATAATTGGTTTTGTAGTTGGAGCTATAATTGCAGGTCTTGGAACAAAATTTTTAATAACACCAAAGTACACTGCTACAGCTAAAGTATACATGGTATCTGCTTCAAACAATTCAGTAGTTAACCTTGCAGATTTGAGTATAGGAACTTCATTGTCAGAAGATTATGCAGAATTGTTACATGTACGTCCTATAGTAGAAGCAGTAAGCAAGGAAAATGATTTAGGATATTCATATGAACAGCTTAACGGAATGATTAGTATTTCTACAGTAGAAGATACACGTATTTTGAAAATATCAGCTGTTAGCACTAAACCAAAGGAAGCTAAGATTATAGCTAATGCATTGGCTGAAAAGGCAGTTACTGAAATTCCTAAATTAATGGGAACTACAGCACCAAATATTGCAGAAAGAGCAATTACACCTAAATTTAAAAGTTCACCAAGCCTTAAGAAGAATACAATGATGGGTGCACTTGGAGGAATGGTTTTAGTATTAGCAGTATTGACATTCTTATTTATTACCGATGATACAATTAAGACAGAAGAAGATATTGAAAAATATTTAGAAATTATTCCACTTACTGTTATTCCTGATGGAAATGTGAAATATGGTGCATATAGCAATTATGCAAAAGGAAAAAAATATTATACACCGAAAAAATAAGCTTGAGGAGAAAGTAAAATGAATAAAATTAAAATGGATTCAATACAGGAAATTCCTTATGCTGTAGAAGAATCAATAAACCGTCTTCGTATAAATGTCAGCTTTTTAGGAAATGAAATAAAGAAAATTATGGTTGTAAGTACATTGCCAAATGAAGGTAAAAGTTTTGTTACAATGCAGATATGGAAACAGATGGCTAATGCCGGAATTAAGTCAGTGTTAGTTGATGCTGATATGAGAAATTCAGTATTAGTGAAGAAAAATGATATGGAGCGTCAGGATGGGAAAGAAATGAAAGGTCTTACAAATTATCTTGCAGGAGATTTTTCATTGGATGAAGTTACATATGAAAGTCCGTTTGAAAATGGAGACATTATTCCGAATGTAGAAAATATAATTAATCCATCAATGTTACTTGAAGGTGACAAATTTGGAAATATGTTAAATGAACTTTCAAAAGATTACAGATATGTATTTGTAGATGCACCACCACTAGGACTTGTTTCGGATGCTGAAAAAATTGGAAGCATGTGTGATGGAGCGATTCTTGTTATAAGAAGTGGAGAAACCACAAGAGCAGAAGTTAAGAATTCAATAAAACAGCTTGAAAGATCAGGATGTAAAATATTAGGAGTGGTTTTAAACCGTGCAACAGATTTGAAAAATAAATACAGTAAACAGAAATATTATAGTGGTAAATATTAATAAGTTATAATACTAAGAAAAAATGTATTAATAATACACAATATTTATGTATAAATTTTACCGAAAATGTCAAAAATATATAGTTTTATATAAAAAAGTATTTAAAAAGACACTCTTTAGTAGTATAATGTGCCTATGGTGAGCTTTTATGATTGTAAAAAGTTTGCTATAGGGCAATCGACTTGGCTTTGGTCGATGTTGTGAATTAATAAATAAAGCTCAATAGAGGACAGGAGGAACTTAATAATGATGAAGAAGTTATTGAAAGAAGTTGCTGTATTAGCAATGGCAGCAGTAGTAGCAGTTAGTTCAGTTTCAGGAGTACAGGCAGCAGTTGCAAGTCCGACAGTAAGTGTTGTACCAGTTGATAAGAAGAATGTTACAACTACAGAAGGCAACAATGTAGATACTAAGGCTGATGGAACAGCTGAAATTAACGATGTTACAGTTAATAAGAATATTGCTACAGTACCTGGCACAGTAACAGTTGATAGGGTAACTTACACAGTAACAGTAATTAAGGCTAAAGCATTTGCTAAGACAGCTAAGAAAGCTAAAAAGATTGTAATTCCAGCTACAATTAAGAGAGTTAACAAGATGGGATTCACAGGAGCTAAGAAAGTAAAGAAGATTATTGTTAAAGGAACAAAGAGCTTCACAGTAAAGAAAGGTGCTTTCAAGGGATTAAATTCAGCTAAGATTACAGTTAAAGTTAATAAGAAGATGAAAGCTAAAGAATTCAAGAAATTAAAGAAGAATTTAAAGAAAGCCGGATTCAAGGGAAAAGTTACAAAATAATAATAATTACATAAAGAAAAGGAGCTTTGAAAGCTCCTTTTCTTTTTATAGAAGGAGAATGAAATGAAGATAAAAGAAGGGTTTATTTTAAGAAAAGTAGGAGGAAGTAACGTAATTGTTCCTACAGGAAATGAGACAAACGAATTTAATGGAATGATAACAACAAATGATACAGGTGCATTTATATTTGAAAAATTACAAAGTGGAATGAATAGTGATGAAATAGTCAAAACGATAACTGAAGAGTTTGAAATAGACAGTGAAACTGCAACGAAGGACGTAGAAAAATTCATTGAGAAAATGAAAGACGCAAATATATTTGAATAGTTATTCTGGCAAAAAAAAGGATAACTGATTACAAATATATTATTTATAATAATAGAGAAAGAATTTGATTTAGATAATGAAAGATAGAGAAAGTCTTGTATGGATAAAAGCTAAAGCTAAGAAGCAAAGCTTTAGAATAATTATTTTAAGTATAGCAAATATAATTCTTGCACTAATTGGAACAGGCTTATCGGTTTTAAGTAAGTTTGCGATAGATGCGGCAGCGAATGCAGCAGATGCGCAGGGACACGATGAATTTATTAAATTTAGAAACCAGATTATAGTTGTGGGCATTATTATTTTATGCACAATTTTGTTTAGAATGATTCTTAGAATTGCAACGCAGAGCATGACTGTTAAGGCACAGGCAGGTCTTGAAATGAGCATGAGATCGCAATTGTATCAGAGCGTTATAAGAAAAAATTATAGTGATATAATGAAATATCATAGTGGAGAGTTAATTAACCGTCTGACAAGCGATATGAAAATAGTTACAGAAGGAGTTACATCAATTATTCCAACTATTTTGTTTTGCGTTTTCCAATTCTTAGGTGCTTTTATAGTGCTTGTTTCATTTGACTGGAGATTTACTATTTTATTTTTAGCAGCAGGAATTGTATTGTCAGTAACAACATTATTTTTTAGAAAAAAATTAAAAAGTCTACATAAGGCTGTTCAGGAGACAGATGGAAAAGTAAGATCATTTTATCAGGAATCAATAGAAAGCATTCTAGCTGTAAAAACATTTGGCGTAGAGGATAAGTTTGCTGAAAAAGGCGACATACTTCAAAAGAAAAATTATGATATGAAAATGAAACGAAGGGTCATAAGTATATGTGCAAACACAGGATTTAGTTTCATTTTTAATGCAGGGTATTTGTTTGCATTAATCTGGTGTGCATTAAAAGTATGCGCAAAGACAATGAGTTTTGGTACTTTGACTGCAATGCTTCAGTTAATATCCCAGATACAAACTCCATTTTTCAATATAACTAAGGTTATTCCGCAATATTACAGTATTTTGGCTTCGGCAGAAAGAATAATCGAGATTGAGAATATACAGGATGAACAAAGAAACGAACCAAAGGAAACGGTAAAAGAACTCTATGATAAATTCGATAAAGGTATATTTAAAAATATAAGATTTAGCTATGGAAGAGATATTGTACTTAAAGAAGGAAATGCAGATTTTAGTAAAGGTGAATTTGTGGCGATAAGGGGAATTTCCGGAATTGGAAAAAGTACTTTGTTTAAACTTTTGCTAGGAGTTTTTAGACCGGATGAAGGTGAGATAAAGTTATGCTTTAAAGATGGAGAAGAAGTTACTGTTTCACCTGATACAAGAAGAATGTTTGCGTATGTACCTCAGGGAAATTTTTTGTTTAGCGGTACAATAAGAGAGAACCTAACTTTAATCAAAGATGCAGATGATGAAACAATAAAGCAGGCATTAATAGCAAGTGATATATATGATTTCGTAAGCAAATTACCAAATGGAATGGATACTAAGATTGGTGAAAACGCCATGGGATTATCAGAAGGTCAGGCACAAAGAATTGCAATTGCGAGAGCAGTTATAAGTGGAGCACCAATCTTATTGTTAGATGAAGCAACATCAGCGCTTGATGAAATGACAGAAAAGAGAGTGTTGGAAAATATAAAGAAATTAAAAGAAAGAACATGTATCATAATTACTCATAAACAGGCTGCGTTAGATGTATGCGATAAGGAATTTATAATTAAAGATAAGTGCTTATATCAAAAATAAAGTGGCATCAGGGATTATTTCCTGATGTCACTTTATTTTTGTGCCTTTTGTGAAATCCGGCATCATTTTATAAGTACATATTTATTCACCATATCCCACAATGAGTCATGAAATACCATTGCAAGTGCTTTCCATTGTTTATGCTTTTGTGATTCGTATTCTAACTGCTTTTTCAACTGCTGTATTTCAAGAAGTAAATCTTCCGTTTCCTTTAGTAGAAGTTCATTTTCATTAATCATTTTAAATGTCCTCTTCTAAATTATTGCTGTAAAGCCTATTAAATTATATCAGAAATATGAAGAAATATGGAAAGAATATATCGACACAAAATAGACAATTATGACAGTAATAAAGGAAAAAAAGTCGGAATTAAATATATATCTTGTAGATAAATGTCGGATTATACAATTTATCATACTTGAGGGTCGGATAAAGGGTCGGAATATAGGGTTCAGGTTGTAAATGAAGATGGAATATTATATAATAAAAAAAGTGCCAAATGAAATGAATTTGGATATATGACGTAAGGTCATAAAAATGATGAAAGGAAATTGTCGGTGCTTATATTCAAATATATAGTAGACAATGAATTAGTGGAAATGGGAAAATATTTTGGAACAGATGGTTTTAGAGGAGAAGCAAATGTTAATTTAACAGCAATGCATGCATTCAAGATAGGACGATTCATAGGATGGTATTATGGAAGATATCATAAATGCTCAGTTGTTATTGGAAAAGATACAAGAAGAAGCAGTTACATGTTCGAAGACGCTTTGTCAGCAGGGCTTACATCTACAGGTGCAGATGTATACTTATTACACGTTACTACAACACCAAGTGTTTCATATGTTGTAAGAACAGGAGATTTTGATTGCGGAATTATGGTATCAGCAAGCCATAATCCATTCTATGATAACGGAATTAAGTTAATTAATGGCAATGGTGAAAAGATGGAACAGGAGGTCATTGATGAAGTAGAAAAATACTTAGACAGTGATTTAGAAAGTATTCCATATGCAAGAATGGAAAAAATCGGAAGAACAGTTGACTATTTTGCAGGAAGAAACAGATATATGGGTTATTTGATGTCACTTGCAACACATTCATATAGAAATATCAAAGTTGGTCTTGACTGTTCTAATGGTAGTGCATCTTCAATTGCAAAAGGAGTATTTGATGCACTTGGTGCAGAAACACATGTAATTAATGATACACCGGATGGAACTAATATTAATAAAGAATGTGGTTCAACACATATTGAAGAATTACAGAAATACGTTATTGGAAATAAGTTAGATATCGGATTTGCATATGATGGAGACGCTGACAGATGTTTATGTGTAGATGAAAAAGGAAATGTTGTTAATGGTGATTTAATTTTATATGTTGCCGGAGTTTATATGAAACAGAAAGGAACTCTTGTAAATAATACAGTTGTAACAACAATTATGTCAAATATCGGTCTTTATAAAGCATTTGATGCAGTAGGCATTGATTATGAAAAGACAGCAGTAGGTGACAAATATGTTTATGAATGCATGAGAGAAAATGAATATAAACTTGGTGGAGAAGAATCAGGTCATATTATTTTTGGTAAGTATGCAACAACGGGAGATGGTATTTTAACATCAATCAAATTAATGGAAGTAATGCTTGCAAGCAAGAAAAAAATGTCAGAACTTACATCACCTGTTACAATCTATCCACAGTGCCTTAAAAATGTAAAGGTTAAGAGTAAACCGGAAGCACAGCAGGATGCAGATGTTCAGGCAGCAGTAAAAGAAATTGCAGATAAGCTTGGAGAAGACGGAAGAATTCTTGTAAGAGAAAGTGGAACAGAGCCTGTAATTCGAGTAATGGTTGAAGCAAGAACTGATGAAGAAGCAGAAAAATGCGTTGACTATGTAGTAGATGTAATTAACAAAAAAGGTCATGCATTATAAAGCGGTATTTATTTTGTTTGTTTAAATAAAATAAATGCAATCAGCGAAACAGATTAATAGACAACAAAGGAAATGCTCTTAAAATGAAAAAAATTTACATAGTTAGAATAGTGCTGCTTATTTTAATAGGATTCTGGATGGGAACCATATTTGGATTTTCAGCTGAGAATGGTGAATCATCTCAGTCTCTTAGTGATAAGATTACTGTTAAAGTAGTTAAATATATAGAGCCTGAATATGACAGCAAGGATTTATTAAAGCAACAGGACATATTTAATAAAACCAGTTTTTTTGTAAGAAAGACAGGACATTTTGGAGAATATGCAATATTGGGGATATTGATAACTATGTTTGCAATGACATTTAGAGCATACAGAAGTAAAAGGATAAGATACCAGTTAATGACAATTGTCGTTCCGTTTATTTATGCGTGCACAGATGAATTCCACCAGGGATTTGTAGATGGAAGAAGTCCTAAATTTTTTGATGTATGCATAGATACATGCGGAGCATGTACGGCAATAGTTATAATGATTGGAATTAATATATTGATAAAGAAGATAATGACAGAAAGGGATAGAAATGAAGACTTGGGAACAGTATATTAGAAAAGTAACTCCATACACACCCGGCGAACAGCCAAAGACAGAGAATGTAGTAAAATTAAATACTAATGAAAATCCTTACCCACCGGCACCGGGAGTAAGCAAAGCACTTTGTGATATGGATTCGGCAATTCTTCGAAAATATCCGGACCCGGATGCAACAGAATTAGTTGATGCAATTGCTAAATATTATGGAGTTAAATCAAACCAGGTATTTGTAGGAGTAGGTTCAGATGACGTTTTAGGAATGGCATTTTTAACATTCTTTAATTCAGATAAACCGATATTATTCCCTGATATTACATATTCTTTTTACGATGTATGGGCAGATTTATTTGAGATTCCTTATGAAACAATAAAATTAGACGATAATTTTGAAATAATACCTGAGGATTATTTTAGGGAAAATGGTGGAATCGTATTTCCTAATCCAAATGCTCCAACAGCAGTAGAAATGTCAATAGACAAGGTTGAGGAAATTATAAAAAATAATCAGGATTCGGTAGTAATTGTTGATGAAGCATATGTAGATTTTGGAGCAACTTCAGCATTAAAATTCATTGAAAAATATGATAATGTGCTTGTTGTAAGAACATTTTCAAAATCCCGTTCAGCAGCAGGTCTTAGAATCGGTTATGCAATGGGAAATGAAAAGTTAATCAGTGCAATGCTTGCAGTTAAGTTCTCATATAATTCATATACAATGAATTTTCCAACAATCTATGCAGGTGTAGAAGCTATAAAAGACGATGCTTATTTCAAAAATCTTGTGGAAAAAATAATTGCTACAAGAGAGAAGGCAAAAGTTAAACTAAAAGAATTAGGATTTACATGCACTGATTCAAAGACAAACTTTTTATTTGCAACACATAAAAGTGCAAAAGCAGAAGATATATTTAATTATCTTAAAACAAAAAATATTTATGTAAGATATTTTAAGAAACCAAGAATAGATAATTATTTAAGAATCACAATTGGCACGGATGAGGAAATGGAAAAATTATATTTGGCATTAGAAGAATACTTAATATAATACTGTCTGATATGTTAATAAATATATGTTGAGACAGAAAAAGTGTTAATAAAATTCCCGGAAGAAAAAATTCCGGGAATTTTTTAAGTGTACTTTGCGGTGCACGTTTTTAATTGCGAAAGTTCTTAATCTGCTTTAGTAGTGGGATGATACAGACAAAGACAATGGTATACATTGTGAGGTGGAATATAAAGAAAGTCGGAGTCAAAAAAATCCCCGACTTTAAAATAATTATTTTAACAAATAATAAGTGCTAAAATAGCAATTTATAGATTAAGTTAATCTAAGATTCTTCCATCTGTAGAAATTGTAACTACGTTCCAAGGAATAAACTTTGTACTGTTTTTAATTGCTGTTTTGGCTGCATTTTCTAAACCACCACAACATGGAACTTCCATTCTTACAATAGTTACTTCTTTAATGTCGTTATTTTTAATTATTTCAGTTAATTTGATTGAATAGTCAGTATCATCTAATTTTGGACAACCTACAATAGTTACATGATTTTTAATAAAATCCTGATGGAGGTTAGCATATGCATAAGCAGTACAGTCAGCGGCAATGAGTAATTTAGCACCATCAAAAAATGAAGCATTAGGTGAAACTAATTTAATCTGAACAGGCCACTGCATTAATTGACTTGAAGGTACAGAAGTCTGCACATTTTCAGTATTTGCAGGCTTTAATGCTTTAGCTCTCATACCCGGACATACAAAAGGAGTGGGAGCAGCAGATTTTTTTGCCTGAGCAGCCTTTACAGCAGCTTCATTATATTCAGGAGCTTCACGTTCAACAAAAGAAATTGCATTCATAGGACATGTAGGAAGGCAGTCTCCTAAACCATCACAATAATCTTCACGAAGAAGCTTAGCTTTACCATTAACAATCTCAATTGCACCTTCATGGCAGGCATTTGCACAAATACCACATCCATTACACTTTTCTTCATTAATTTCTATAATACGACGAATCATATTAGACCTCCAATTTGAAATTTATTACAATTATTTGTATATTGATTTGATAATGCTAGTATAGTACAATCAGTATGACAAATCTGTTGTTAAAACAACAATAAAGATAGTTAATTATATGTTATATGTAAAATTATTTTATGAGGTGCAACGATGAATTATCAACTCTTGTCCAATTCAAAATTATTTAAAGGGATGAGTGAAGAAGAAATAAAGACAATGTTAAGTTGCCTTGGGGCAGTTACAAAAAAATATAAAAAAGGTGAAGATATTTATAGAGTAGGGGAATCAATACAATTGTTTGGAATGGTTGTTGAAGGCGGAGTAAATATTGAAAGCGATGATTTGTGGGGGAATAAAAGCATATTAAGTCATATAGAGCCGGGATTTATATTTGGAGAAACATATGCAAGTATACCGGGAGAGGCACTTCTTGTAAATGCAGTAGCAACGGAAAATACAGAAATTTTGTTTTTAAATGCTTACAGAGTTCTTGAAACATGCCCAAATACATGTGGTCATCATGAAAAACTGATAAAAAATTTGCTACGGATATCAGCACAGAAAAATTTAATGCTTTCAAGAAGAATATTACACACATCATCTAAATCCATTCGAGGAAGACTGTTAGCATATTTTTCGGATCAGGCGAAATTAAGTGGAAGTTATAAGTTTACAATCCCATTTAATAGACAACAGCTGGCTGATTATTTAAATGTAGACAGAAGTGCAATGAGTAATGAGTTGTCTAAAATGAAAAATGACGGAATAATAGAAATAGATAAAAATACATTTACGTTAAAAGAACAATTATAAATATAAAATAACAATAAAAATAAAATGCAAATAAGCAAAAATACACAGAAAAAGGAGCGGTAAAATGCATTCACCATTAGAGATAGCAAAAAGTTATATAGAAATAGGAATACACAAAAGCAATCTGCCAATTTTCAAGATGATATTACTTGGATTTTTCGCAGGAATGTTTATAGGATTTGCAGGTATAGGTTCAACAGTAGCAGCAAGCAGTATATCAGTCGCTTCAGTAGCTAAGCTTGTAGGGGCAATGGTATTTCCGGCAGGAATGGCAATGGTTCTTGTTGCAGGAAGTGAATTGTTTACAGGGAATAATTTGATAATTTTATCTGTTTTGGCAGGGAAAAACAGCATATGGAAGATGTTAAAAAACTGGTTATTTGTATATATAGGAAATTTCATTGGAACAACTTTTGTTGCAGTTTTAGTTGTATATGGACATACTCCTAATTTATTTCAGGGAGATTTGGCAGGTGCAATAGTAAATGCTGCAAAAGCGAGAACAGATTTAGCGGTTTCAGATAGTTTTGTGAGAGGAATATTATGCAATATATTGGTATGTATTGCAATTTGGATGTCATTTGCAGCAAAAAGAGTGTCAGGAAAATTAATGACAAGTTTCTGGCCGGTAATGATATTTGTATTATGCGGATTTGAGCATTGCATAGCGGATATGTATTTTGGAGTTGCAGGATTGTTAACAGCATCAGAGTATGGTATAACAGCAGATGGACTTACATGGTTTAATTTTCTTGTAAATAATTTGATACCTGTAACACTTGGCAATATTGTCGGAGGAGCAGGAATTGTAGGATGTGGATATTATGTGGCATTTCTTCATAAGTCTCCACTTTCAGGAGAAACAGCAGAAGAAGAGGCAAAAGATATAGACATTGCGGAAGAATATTAATAGTGGAGGAGCAAAGTGGCAGAAAATGAAAAAACATATATAGCCATAGATTTAAAGTCTTTTTATGCATCAGTTGAATGCAGGGAAAGAAAGTTAGATTGTATGACTACAAATTTGGTGGTGGCTGACAAAAGCCGAACTGAAAAAACAATATGTCTGGCTGTTTCGCCGTCACTTAAAGCTTATGGGATTCCGGGCAGAGCCAGATTATTTGAAGTGATTCAAAAAATAAAAGAAGTTAATGAGGAAAGAAAGGCAAAATTGCCGGAAGGAGTTTTCCATGAATTATCGTATAATGATAATGTTATAAAAAAATCTCCATACGTAGGGGTTGATTATATTGTAGCGAAACCAAGAATGGCACTGTATATGCAATACAGTGCCAGAATTTATGAAATATATCTTAAATACATTGCATCTGAGGATATACATGTTTATTCTATTGATGAAGTATTTATGGATGTGACGCATTATTTAAAAACATATGAATTAACTCCTAAGCAGTTGGCAAAGAAAATAATAAAAGATATTCAACAGACAACGGGAATTACAGCAACGGCAGGTATTGGTACAAATTTATATTTGTGTAAGATTGCAATGGATATTATGGCAAAGCACATTCCGGCAGATGAAGATGGCGTAAGAATTGCTTATTTGGATGAAATGCTTTACAGAAAACAATTATGGAATCATAGACCAATTACAGATTTTTGGAGAGTCGGAAGAGGATATGCAAAGCAACTTGAGAAATATGGTTTGTATACGATGGGAGATATTGCCAGATGTTCAGTTGGAAAGGAAAATGAATTCCATAATGAAGAACTTTTGTACAAGTTATTTGGTGTAAATGCAGAATTACTGATAGACCATGCGTGGGGATGGGAGCCATGTACAATTGAAGATGTTAAATCCTATAAACCTGAAACTAACAGCTTAGGTTCAGGGCAGGTATTGCAATGCCCATACATGTGGGAAAAGGCAAGAGTTGTTGTTGGAGAAATGATTGAACTTCTTGTTCTTGATTTAGTTGAAAAAGAACTGGTTACTAATCAAATTGTGCTTACAGTAGGATATGACATAGAGTGTATTAAAAATCCTGAAATAAGAAAAAAGTACGATGGAAGTGTAACAACGGATTATTATGGAAGAAAGATACCAAAACACGCTCATGGGACAACAAATTTAAAAGAACATTGTTCATCTACAAAGCTTATAACTGAGGCAGTTTTAAAATTATATGATGAAATTGTAAATAAGAATTTGTTAATACGAAGAATAAATATAGCAGCAAATCATGTTATAAATGAAAAAGATGTTGTGAAAAAAGATGATTATGAACAGTTAGATCTATTTACTGATTATGAAGAACAGGCTAAGAAAAAAGAAACAGAAGAAAAGCAGTTACAAAGAGAAAAACAAATGCAAAAGGCTATGTTAGAGATAAAAAAGAAATATGGGAAAAACGCAATTTTAAAGGGAACTAATTTGACAGAAGGTGCTACAACAATAGAGAGGAATGAAATGATTGGTGGGCATAAAGCATAAAATTAAGTTTGTTAAAAAGATATTTATATAAATTATAAATGAAATTTTATTAATTTAACATTATGTAAAAGTTAGAGATGTTAATAAGGTATGGAAAGGCAGATGGCAAAATGAGTAAAGAGGCAAAGAATACTTATGAAGATATTATAAATATGGAGCATCCAACATCAAAAAGGCATCCAAGGATGACGGTTTATAACAGGGCTGCACAATTTTCACCATTTGCTGCACTGACAGGTCATGAGGAGGCGTTGAAAGAAACTGCAAGGATTACTGATAATAAAATTGAATTAGATGAAAATGTTAAAAGAGAACTTGATTATAAATTACAACAGATATTAAATAAAAATGACTCTATTCCAAATGTGCAGATTACTTATTTTAAAAAAGATGAAAATAAAGAGGGCGGGGCATATTTAAATATATGCTCCAAAATAAAAAAGATAGATGAGTATAAAAAAACAGTTGAATTTACCGATGGAAAAGAAATTTTTATAGATGATATTATATCTATAGAGGAAGAAACAAAATGAAATAAGTTTGTTTTTAGAATGTTTTCTACGATTAGCCGCCGACAAAAGTACGGGGCAGTACATATTTTTAAAGGAGCTTTAAGATGAAATATTTAAAACAATTTTTAATAATACTTGTAATTTCATATGCAGGAGAGTTGTTAAAATACGTGTTACCATTACCGATTCCGGCTAGTATATACGGAATGGTTATTTTACTTGTAGGATTGCTTACAGGATTGATTGCACTTGATGCAGTTAAAGATGTTGGCAAATTTTTGATAGAAATAATGCCTGTTATGTTTATACCGGCAGGAGTAGGACTTATGTCGTCATGGGGAACACTAAAACCATTGCTATTGCCTGTTAGTATAATAACAGTAGTAACAATAGTTACAGTTATGGCTGCAACAGGAAAGGTTTCACAATGGGTTATACGAAAAGGAAAATCTGATAAAGAGGAGAATGAAAAATATGAATAATTTGCTTGAAACATCTTTATTTGCGGGCGTAAGCATAAGTCTAGTATCATATATGATTGGTCTTGCATTAAAGAAAAAATTTAAACTGGGGATATTTAATCCGTTATTGATTTCAATTATATTTACAATTGTTATTTTGGTTTGCGCAAATGTAGATTATGAAACATATAACAAGGGTGCAGTTTATTTAAGCTGGTTTTTAACTCCGGCAACAGTGTGCCTTGCAATTCCATTATATGAACAGTGGCAATTGTTAAAAAGAAATTTTAAAGCAGTAATTTTAGGAATATCAGCCGGAGTGCTTACCAGTTTGTGTACAGTGTTGATTTTGGCAAAATTAATGAAAATGACACACAGGGAGTATGTTACTTTACTTCCAAAGTCAATAACTACAGCAATCGGTATGGGCGTTTCAGAGGAATTAGGCGGATATGTTACAATTACGGTAGCAGTAATCGTAGTTACAGGAGTTTTAGGAAATATATTTGGAGAACTTATTTGCAAGATATTTAAGATTACGGAACCTATTTCAAAGGGATTGGCATTAGGAGCATCTTCTCATGCAATTGGAACTGCAAAGGCAATTGAAATGGGAGAAATCGAAGGTGCAATGAGCAGTCTTGCAATAGCTGTTACAGGCATTTTGACGGTAGTTTTAGCATCTGTATTTGCAAATTTTTTATAGAAATATATTAAGATGCATGGTCAAAACGTTTAAGCTCTCGTAAATTTGCTCATAAGTGGATAACTATAAATTTTGCAGATTACTTAAAGAAGGAGTACAATTATGATTATTACAATAGCCAGACAGTGCGGATGTAATGGAGATGAATTAGGAAAAGCATTGGCACAAAAATATAATTTAAAATTATTTGACAAAAAAGCAATTTCTAAAATGGCAAAGGAAAAAGGGTATTTTGAAAGATACCCTGACTTTTACGGAGAAACACCTATGGATATGCTTATGCATTCGATTACGGTTTCTGAAGAAGATTCGTTGTTATACAGTACAGCAGGTAAAGCGTTGAAAAATGTAATTGATGAAGACAATTTTATTATAATTGGAAGATGTGGCAATTATGTATATAGAGATGATGTTAAATGTATTTCAATTTTCCTGTCAGGTAGCAAAAAAGTAAGAGAAGAAAACATTGCTAAGAAACATAACATTTCAGTAAGAAAAGCTCATAATACCGTGCTGCAGACAGATGAAAGAAGAAGCAAATATCATGGATATTATACCGGTGAAGAATGGGGAATGGCCGGAAATTATGATTTGTGCATAAATGTTGATAATTTAGAAGTAAATGAATTAGTTGAAGTCATAGATAGTTATATTAATAGAACCATAGGTGAAAAATAAATAATATAAGTGGTTTATGAAAAATAAAGAAATATAACGGCGCCAGTTTAAAAAGATTATAGTGATATAGCTAAAAAACTAGTATTGACACAGAAACGAAAGCCGTCTATAGTTGAAGAAAAGAATGAAATTGATAATTAGTTTAGTTACTGATTAAAGTAATAACAATTAAAAAGATTGTTATTTGTGAAAATAAAAGGGGAGCTTGCATAAGCTTGCTGAGAGTAGGTTGTATACCTTGACCCATAACCTGATTTGGATAATGCCAACGTAGGAACATAATTATAGCAGATTTTGTGAGATAACAATATTTGTGCGGATGTGTTTTATAGGCACATCCGCATTATTTTTGTAAAAGGAGGGAATTGTGCATGTTAGGAAAATACATAGAAGAAGTCAGAAATAATACACCTTTGGTTCATAATATTACAAATTATGTAACAGTTAATGATGTGGCAAATGTTTTATTGGCATGTGGAGGAAGCCCGATTATGTCTGATGAACCGGAAGATGTTGAGGATATTACAAGTATTTGCCAGGGCTTAAATATTAATATTGGTACATTGAATAAGAGAACTATAGAAAGTATGTTTATTGCGGGAAAGAGAGCAAATAAATTGGGACATACGGTATTACTTGATCCTGTTGGAGCAGGAGCTTCAGTACTTAGAACAAATATTGCAGTAGAATTAATGAATAAAATTGAATTTAATGTAATTCGTGGAAATATATCAGAGATTAAGACCTTAGCTTATGGCAGCGGAACAACAAAAGGTGTAGATGCTGATGTAGCAGATGCAGTGACCGAAAAAAATTTGGAAAATTCAATTAAATTTATAAAAGAATTTGCAAAAAAGAGTGAAACAATAATAGCTATTACAGGAGCAATTGATTTAGTAAGCGATGGAAAAAGATGTTTTGTTATAAGAAATGGTCGTCCTGAAATGGGTAAAATAACAGGAACAGGATGTCAGCTTTCAGGAATGATGACAGCATTTTTAGTAGCAAATCCTAACGAACAGTTAGAGGCAGCTGCAGCAGCAGTTTGTACAATGGGTCTTGCAGGTGAAATCGGATGGAGTTATATGAAAGAGGGAGACGGTAATTCTACATATAGAAATAGAATTATTGATGCAATCTATAATATGGATAAGGAAACTCTCGATAAAGGAGCAAAATATGAAATTAGATAAAAAAGATTTGTTATTGTATGCAGTAACAGACAGATATTGGTTAAACGGAAGAACTTTATACGAAGTAGTAAAAGAAAGTCTTGACGGAGGAGTTACTTTTCTTCAGTTAAGAGAGAAAAAATTAGATGAGGAGCATTTCCTTGAAGAGGCAAAAGAACTAAAGAAGTTATGCAAAGAATATAAAGTACCTTTCATTATAAATGATAATGTGGATATTGCTGTAGAAATAGGAGCAGACGGTGTCCATGTAGGACAAAGTGATATGGAAGCAGGTATGGTAAGAGAAAAATTAGGACCTGATAAAATCATAGGTGTATCTGCACAGACAGTAGAACAGGCACTTTTGGCAGAAAAAAGAGGTGCAGATTATCTTGGAGTAGGAGCAGTATTTCCAACAAATTCAAAAGATGATGCAAAAGAAGTAACGTATGAAACTTTGAAAGAAATATGTGAAGCAGTGTCAATTCCTGTTGTAGCAATAGGTGGAATAACTCATGACAACATTAAAGAATTGGCAGGAAGTAAAATAGACGGAATTGCAGTAATTAGTGCAATTTATGGTGCAAATAATATAAAAAATGCAGCTAGTGGCTTAAAAGAAGAAATAAGCAAAATTGTAGAATAATATTATCAGGTAAAGTAAGACAAGAGAACATATATATAATTACTATATATGTGACAAATAAGAAAATTAAATAATAAATAGTAGGAGAAATTATATGAAGACAGCCCTTACAATTGCAGGAAGTGATTCAAGTGGTGGAGCAGGTATTCAGGCAGACATAAAGACGATGATGGCAAACGGAGTGTATGCTATGAGTGCCATTACAGCCCTAACTGCTCAAAATACTACAGGCGTGGCGGCAATACAGAATGCAACACCTGAATTTCTGGCACAGGAAATTGACAGCATATTTACGGATATTGAACCGGATGCAGTTAAAGTAGGAATGGTTTCAGAGAAAAAACTTATAAAAGTTATTTCTGATAAATTAAAACAATATAAAGCGAAAAATATTGTTATTGATCCGGTAATGGTGGCAACAAGTGGCGCAAGGCTTATTAATGAAGATGCTGTAGACACATTAAAAAAAGAATTGTTTCATTTGGCAACGATTCTTACTCCAAATATTCCGGAGGCAGAAGAACTGGCCCAAATAAAAATAAACAACTCAAAAGATATGATAAAGGCAGCAGAAAAAATTGCAAAAACATATAACTGTGCAGTCCTTTGCAAAGGAGGACATAACCAAAATGATGCCAGCGATTTATTATATAAAGATAATGAATTCAAATGGTTTCATGGAAAAAGAATAGATAATCCAAATACCCATGGAACAGGGTGTACATTATCATCAGCAATAGCATCAAATCTGGCAAAAGGATATGATTTGGAAGAATCAGTTTTTAGAGCCAAAGAGTATATTTCAGGAGCATTAGCAGCTATGCTTGATTTAGGAAAGGGAAGTGGACCTATGAATCATGGATTTGCTATTACAAATGAATATACTAAAGTAAAATAATAAAGGAGAATTACGATGGAAGAAAGATTATATGCAACACAGATGGAAGCTGCAAGAAAAGGAATTGTAACAAAGGAATTAGAAATTGTAGCAAAAAAAGAAAAAATGGAAGTAAAGGAGCTTTTACCTCTTGTAGCAAGTGGTAAAGTTGTAATTCCTGCTAATAAGAATCATAAGTGTCTCGATCCTGAAGGAATAGGTTCTATGTTAAAAACAAAGATTAACGTAAATCTTGGAATTTCTAAGGATTGCAAAGATTATGATGTTGAAATGGAAAAAGTTATGTCAGCCGTAAAGATGGGTGGCGAAGCAATCATGGATTTATCAAGTCATGGAAACACACAGCCATTTCGTAAAAAACTTACAAGTGAATGTCCTGCAATGATAGGAACAGTACCTGTATATGATAGTGTAATTCATTATCAGAGAGACTTGGATACTTTAACAGCAAAAGATTTTATAGATGTAGTACGTTTACATGCACAGGATGGTGTTGATTTTGTTACACTTCATTGTGGAATTACAAGAAAAACAATAGAGCAGATTCGCAAACATAAAAGAAAAATGAATATTGTATCAAGAGGAGGTTCACTTGTTTTTGCATGGATGTGCATGACAGGAGAAGAAAATCCGTTCTACGAATACTATGATGAAATTCTTGATATATGTAGAGAATATGATGTTACTGTTTCATTAGGAGATGCCTGCAGACCGGGTTGTCTTGCAGATGCGACAGATGTATGTCAGATTGAAGAACTTGTTCGTCTTGGAGAATTAACTAAGAGAGCATGGGAAAAAGATGTTCAGGTTATGGTTGAAGGACCGGGACATGTACCAATGGATCAGATAGCAGCTAACATGAAAGTTCAGCAGACAATTTGTATGGGAGCACCATTTTATGTTTTAGGACCTTTAGTTACAGATATAGCCCCCGGATATGATCATATAACAGCAGCTATTGGTGGTGCAATTGCAGCAATGAATGGAGCAGCTTTCCTTTGCTATGTTACACCTGCAGAACATTTGGCACTTCCAAATTTAGATGATGTAAAACAGGGAATAATTGCAAGTAAAATCGCAGCTCATGCAGCTGATATCGCAAAAGGCGTAAGAGGCGCAAGAGATATAGATGATAAAATGGGAGATGCAAGACGAGTTTTAGATTGGGATGCTCAGTGGGAATGCGCACTTGATCCTGAAACTGCAAAAGCAATTAGAGCAGACAGAGCACCTGAACATGAAGATACATGTTCAATGTGTGGTAAATTCTGTGCAGTCCGTAGTATGAACAAAGCTTTAAATGGAGAACATATAGATATACTCTAAACTTTAATGAAATTAAGGCGGATAATAGTATGTAAATACATAGTATATAAGATGTCAGGGTAAGCAAACCTATGATTTAATGACTACGGCTTGCTCTGTGCTACATAAAAGGAACTGTTGCGTTATTGATATGTAACAGTTCTTTTTATGAAAACAAAAGAAAAGCTAAAAAATTTTTAAAAAATAATTAGCACTCACTCTTGACGAGTGCTAACAAAAGTGCTATAACGTATTTGTAGGAAAGGAAAATCCTAAGAAAGAGAGTGAAGAACTAATATTTAAAACAGAAGTTAAGGAGGTATAGAAGATGAACATTAGTAAATTTACACAGAAGTCAATTGAAGCAGTTCAGAACTGTGAAAAGGTTGCTGAGGAATTTGGTAATCAGGAAATTGATCAGGAACATTTAATATACAGCCTTGTTAATTTAGAAGACAGTCTGATTTTAAAATTAGTTGAAAAGATGGAAATCCAGACAACACATTTTAAAAACAGAATTGAAGATTATGTTAGTAAGAAACCTAAAGTACAAGGCGGACAGAGGTATATTAGTCAGAGTCTTAATTCAGCATTATTAGCAGCAGAAGATGAAGCAAAGAGAATGGGAGATGAATATGTTTCAGTTGAACATTTATTCCTTGCTATGATTGCTAAGCCAAATAAAGAAGTTAAAGAATTTTTCAAAGAATATGGTATTACAAGGGAAAGATTCTTAAAGGTATTAGCTGAGATAAGAGGAAATCAGAGAGTAACAAATGATAATCCTGAGGCTACTTATGATGCACTTGGAAAATATGGACAGGATTTGGTTGAGAGAGCAAGAAATCAAAAGTTAGACCCTGTTATTGGACGAGACAGTGAAATTAGAAATGTAATTCGTATATTGTCAAGAAAGACAAAAAATAATCCTGTTTTAATCGGTGAACCCGGTGTAGGTAAAACAGCAGCAGTAGAAGGTCTGGCTCAAAGAATTGTAAGTGGAGATGTTCCGGATGGATTGAAGGATAAAAAGATATTTTCACTTGATTTAGGAGCATTGGTAGCAGGTGCTAAATACAGAGGTGAATTTGAAGAGCGTTTAAAAGCTGTACTTGAAGATGTAAAGAACAGTAACGGAGAGATAATTTTATTTATTGATGAGTTACACACAATTGTCGGCGCAGGAAAAACAGATGGTGCAATGGATGCAGGTAATATGTTAAAACCTATGCTTGCAAGAGGTGAACTTCATTGTATAGGTGCAACGACGCTTGATGAATATAGACAATATATTGAAAAGGATAAGGCTTTGGAAAGACGTTTCCAACCTGTTATGGTCAATGAACCAACAGTGGAGGATACAATTTCAATTTTAAGAGGATTGAAAGAAAGATATGAAGTCTTCCACGGAGTTAAAATTACAGATAGTGCATTAGTTTCAGCAGCAACATTATCTGACCGTTATATAACTGACAGATTTTTGCCTGATAAGGCAATTGACCTTGTTGATGAAGCTTGCGCGATGATAAAAACAGAACTTGATTCAATGCCTACAGAACTTGATGAACTTAGAAGAAAAGTTATGCAGATGGAAATTGAAGAGGCAGCCTTAAAGAAGGAAACCGATAATTTGAGCAAAGAAAGATTAGAGGAACTTCAAAAAGAATTAGCTGAACTTAGAGATGCATTTAACAATAAGAAAGCTCAGTGGGAAAACGAAAAGAATTCTGTAAACAAATTACAGGAACTTCGTGAACAGGTTGAACAGGTCAAGAAAGAAATACAGATTGCCCAGAGCAAGTATGATCTTGAAAAGATGGCTGAGTTACAATATGGTAGATTACCTCAGTTACAGAAACAGTTAGAAAGTGAAGAGGCAAATGTAAAAAATAAAGATTTGTCTTTGGTACGTGAAAGTGTTACAGATGAAGAAATTGCAAAAATCATTTCACGTTGGACAGGAATACCTGTTGCTAAACTGACAGAAACAGAAAGAAATAAAACTCTTCATTTGGATGAACAGTTACACAAACGTGTAATTGGACAGGATGAAGCAGTTACAAAGATTACTGAATCAATAATCAGATCAAAGGCGGGAATAAAAGACCCTGGTAAACCAATAGGTTCGTTCCTGTTTTTAGGACCTACAGGTGTAGGTAAAACAGAACTTGCTAAAGCACTTGCACAGAATTTATTTGACGATGAGACAAATATGGTTCGTATTGATATGAGTGAATATATGGAAAAATATTCAGTGTCAAGATTAATCGGAGCGCCTCCGGGATATGTTGGATATGATGAAGGCGGTCAGCTTACTGAAGCAGTTCGTAGAAAACCATATTCGGTAGTACTTTTTGATGAAATTGAAAAGGCTCATCCGGATGTATTTAATGTATTATTACAGGTATTAGACGATGGTAGAATTACAGATTCTCAGGGCAGAACAGTGGACTTTAAAAACACAATATTAATTATGACGTCAAATATTGGTTCTTCATATTTGCTTGAAGGAATCAATGACAATGGTGATATAAAGCCTGAGGCAGAAGAGATGGTTATGAATGATTTGAGAAATCATTTCAGACCTGAATTCTTAAACAGATTAGACGAAATTATTATGTTTAAACCACTTACCCGTGATAATATTGGCGGCATTGTAGATTTAATAGTTGCAAATTTGAATGAAAGACTTGCAGACAAAGATTTACATTTAGTGCTTACAGACGAGGCAAAGAAATTTGTCGCAGATAATGGATATGATCCGGTTTATGGTGCAAGACCGCTTAAGAGATATTTACAGAAGAATGTAGAAACCTTAGTAGCAAAGATTATTTTACAAGGAGATGTAAATATGGGAGATACTATTACGGTTGATGCAAAAGATGGAAAACTGATTATAAGATAAAGATATCAGACAAAGATATCAGACAAAGGTCTTTCGACCACTTATAAGCAAACTTATGTGGGCTTAGGTCTTTTTGACTCTGGTATTATATAAAAGCTGAATTATTAGCATAAAATATGGACTTGTGTAATAACAGGAATCATATTAACATGTTGGTAATTCAGCTTTTTATTTTGTTTAAAACGTCCTATTAAACATATTCCACTTTACAAATATATATAATTTAAAGAAGAAAAAACAAACATAAAGTAAGATTTAGAGGATTTAAATGAAGTTAAAAAAATGGTGGATTATTGCATTAATTATGATATTGCCGCTTTTATTTATAATGGGAAATTTGAAGAAAAAAACTATAGAAACAGCAGAAAATAATTTGAAAACCATAAATAAATATAAAAACATAAAGAGAGTTGCTTTAACTTTTGATGACGGACCAAGCAGTGAATGTACACCAAGACTGTTAGATATTTTGAAAGAAGAAAATGTAAAGGCGACGTTTTTTTTAGTTGGGAAAAATATAAAAGAAAATGAAGATATTGTTATAAGAATGAAAAATGAAGGCCATCTGATTGGAAATCATACATTTAATCATAGTCAGTTAACGAAATTAGGATTTGATGAGGCGGTAGAGGAGATTAATACTACAAATGCATGGATTACAAATATTTCAGGATATACCCCGGAATACATACGTCCACCGTTTGGCAGTTTTACTGATGAACTTTTAAGCGAAACATCAATGTCTGTAGTTATGTGGAATGTTGACCCGTTAGATTGGAAATATAAAAATAAGGACATTGTAACTGATAAAATTTTAAAAAACGTAAAAAATGGAGATATTATTTTAATGCATGACATATTTGAAAGCTCTGTTGATGCAGCACAAACTGTTATAAAAGAATTAAAGAAACAGGATTATGTATTTGTTACAGTTGATAAAATGAATTCAAATAAGCAAATTATAAGAAGAGATAAATAGTAAATAAAAAAATAAGATTGCTTGATTTTGGGGCATTATTAACGTAGAGAAGCAACAAAGCAATCCCCAAAAGGACTTGTGAAAAACAATAGGGAATGTTATACTTCAAAATGCTGGTATAGTATTAGAAAAATTATTTAAGGAGAGTTTTATGTTAAATTACATCATAATATTTTTGATTTCAATGGTTCCTCTTGTTGAACTTAGAGGAGCGTTAATTTATTCACAAGCAATTGGAATGCCTTTATTAGCTTCTTATATTATCTGTGTTATAGGAAATATGCTTCCGGTTCCAATCATTTATCTTTTTGCAAGAAAAGTATTGATTTGGGGAAAAGATAAAAAACATATTGGAAAATTCTTTACTTTTTGTATAGAAAAGGGTGAAAAAGGCGGAAAGAAACTACAGGAAACAGCAGGAAAAGGACTATTTGTAGCATTGTTTTTATTTGTGGGAATTCCACTTCCGGGAACAGGTGCATGGACAGGAACTTTAGCAGCAAGTTTTCTTGATATGGATTTTAAATCAAGTGTAATCGCTGTAATGGGTGGAGTTCTTTTGGCAGGAATTATAATGGGACTTGGAAGTGCAGGCGTATTTGGAGCGTTAACTGCATTATTTTAAGAGAATAGAGGCACTAAATGGATAAAAAATATGATTATTTAAAATATACACCAACATTGCCGGGAAAAATTGCTATAGGTATTGCAACACCATCAGCCATTATTGGAATTATTGCAGTATTTTTCGCTTTTAAATTTCCGGAGGCGTTTATTATAACTTTGATAGCA
Organism: Eubacterium sp. CAG:156; assembly: GCF_000434315.1. NCBI lineage: Bacteria > Bacillati > Bacillota > Clostridia > Eubacteriales > Eubacteriaceae > Eubacterium > Eubacterium sp. CAG:156. Next base: position 45,411 of record NZ_FR878142.1, read on the forward strand.
GAAGCGATAGCTGTTATAGGTGGAATTGTTCTTACAATAGACATTGTAAGATTTAATATTTCACAAAAGAAAAAACAGGAAAAGATACAAAGCAGGTCAAAGAATAAAGAAAATGAACCAAAAGAAATGGATATAATGAGAATTGTGCATATGATTATAGGTATAATTGTAGGAATCATTATAGGATATTTAATTTGGGGTGTAAGATAAAAAGGAGAATTATTATGACAGGTTTACCAAATGATCCGGTTATGTTACTTAGTGTAGTAAATACAGCACTTAGAGATACGCATCAGGATTTGGATGGATTTTGCAAAACAAGAGATGTTGAGAAAGAAGATATCGTAAATAAATTAAAGACAATTAACTATGAGTATAATGTAGAATTAAATAAATTTGTATAGAGATAGATGAATTACACATAGATGTGAAAACAAATTTATATAAATCACAGTTAAACAAAGGATATAAAATGAATATATTAAAAAAGGTTATTAAAGCTATTTTAGCAGTGCTTATAATTATAATAATTGTAGTTTTAGTGTATGCAGCTTACGTTTTCATTTCATATAACAGGATAGATGATAATAAGAAATTAAAAATAAATGAACCTAAAGTTAAAAGTGAAAATATAAGTGATAAGGTTAATACAAATGTAGAATATACAATAGGAACATACAATGTAGGATTTGGAGCGTATCTTCCTGATTACAGTTTCTTCATGGACGGAGGGAAATATTCCAGATGTTACAGTAAGGAAAGCAGTACCGATGCAATAAAGGGAGCAGCTTCATTAAGCAATGGTTACAATCCTGATTTTATGATGTTTGAAGAAGTAGATAGAAAATCAACAAGAAGTTATGGAGTAAATCAGGAAAATATTATAACTGACATTTTTGATGATTATTATAGTAGTTTTGCGGTAAATTATAATTCAGCATATTTATTTTATCCATTTTATAAACCTATAGGAAAATCATATTCGGGAATTGTCTTATATTCTAAATTCAAAATAACAGATTCATTGCGAAGAAGTCTTCCAATTTCAACAGGATTTTCTAAATTCCTTGATTTAGACAGATGCTATTCAATAAGCAGAATAAATGTTGAAAATGGGAAAGAATTAGTTTTATTTACGGTTCATTTATCAGCATATGGAAATAGCGATGAAATAAGAGAAGCTCAATTAAATATGCTTTTTAAAGATATGGAAAAGGAAGTAGAAGACGGAAATTATGTTATTTGCGGCGGAGATTTTAATCATGATTTGAAAGCAGATGAAGCAAAAAGTGACGAAACTGAAAGTTGGGCATATCCGTTCCCAAGAAGCGAAATGCCACAAGGGGTGACGTTTGCAATGGATAAACTGTCACAGGATGAGTTAGAACAAATGCCTGAATCGGCAAGAAATGCAGATATGGAATACATTCCGGGAAAAACATATGTAGTTACATTAGATGGGTTTATAATATCTGATAATGTAGAAATGACATCATATGAGGTGGCTGACACAGGATTTGCATATTCTGATCATCAGCCGGTTATAATGAAATTTATGCTTAAGTAATTGCAAATTTTTTACAGTAAAATTCGTAAGCAGAAAACAAGAAAATTTGAAAAAATTTGATATATATATGTATAAACATATTGTTGCTTACACTTGTAAAAATATCTAACCATATGAGAGGAGGATTTCATGAATAAGAAAAAAGTCGTATTTGTATGCGTACATAATTCGTGTAGAAGCCAGATTGCGGAAGCATTGGGAAATCATCTTGCAGGAGATGTGTTAGAGTGTTATTCAGCAGGAACAGAGACAAAGCCGCAGATTAATCAGGATGCAGTAAGAATTATGAAGAAGTTATATAATATAGATATGGAAAAAAATCAGTATAGTAAGACCTATGATAAAGTTCCAACACCGGACATAGCCATTTCCATGGGGTGCGATGTTGGCTGCCCATATATTGGCAGGAACTTCGATTATAATTGGGGATTGCAGGATCCAACCGGCGGTAGTGACGATGCGTTTATGGAGGTAATATCTGAGATTGAAAAAAATATTTTAAATTTAAAAGAAAAGATGAGCAAATAAAGATAATTAATATTTTAGATTTGAGAGATATTTGATAATGAAATATTTTTTACGTTGAATTACAAGCTACATTTTTATATAATTAAACTAATTGATTGAGAGGGAGAAAATTATATTCCTAAATTCACGGTACAATTTTAGCACTAAATAAAACTGTTCAGGTGGAACCATCAATGCAAGCAGAGGCTAAAGCAGACAAACCTGCAATGGTTAAAAATGTTAAAGTTAAAATTGTAGGGAATAAGGCTTCTGTAAAATATAAAAAAGATACTGCGGATATATTAGAAAATCCGTAGTATCTTTTTATGCATTAATATCTAATTTTAAACTAATATCTAAATCAAATATATATTATACAATAGTTGTATGTCTGTCGTTAAGTGCAACGTACTTTGTCTTTTTCGCAACATTCATATATGCAGGTCTGATAATCTTTCCGGCATTAATGATTTCTTCAATACGATGTGCACACCAGCCTGAAATTCTGGCAGATGCAAACATAGGAGTAAACAATCCGTCAGGAAGTCCAAGTGAAGAATATATAAATCCACTGTAGAAATCAACATTTGCACTTACATTTTTCTGCATTGGCTTGCAACTTGCAATAACCTCAGGAGCAAGTCGGGCAACATTATTGTAAAGCTGATACTCATCCATAAGACCTTTTTCCTGTGCAAGCTTTTTAGCAAAGCCTTCAAGAATTTTTGCTCTAGGGTCAGAAATAGAGTAAACAGCATGACCGATTCCATAAATCAAACCTGATTTATCAAAGATTCTCTTATCAAGTATTGCATGCAAATAATTTGAAATTTCTTCATCGTCGTTCCAATTAGAAACTGTTTCTTTCATATGGTCAAACATCTGTTTAACTTTAATGTTAGCGCCACCATGTCTTGGACCTTTAAGTGAACCAAGAGAAGCTGCGATTGCAGAATAAGTGTCCGTTCCTGAAGAAGAAACAACATGAGTTGTAAATGTAGAGTTATTACCACCACCATGTTCAGCATGAAGAACAAGAGCTAAGTCAAGGATTTTTGCTTCAAGCGGAGTAAAACTTCCATCAGGTCTAAGTAATCTTAATATATTCTCAGCCGTGGACATGTTAGGGTCCGGTGTGTTTATATGAAGGCTTTGTCCATGATGATAGTGGTTATGGGCATGGTATCCATAAACACTGATAAGTGGAACTCTTGCAATAAGACTTAAACTTTGACGTAAAACATTTGGAATTGATGTATCATCAGGATTATCGTCATAAGAGTAAAGTGTAAGTACACTACGTGCAAGCATGTTCATCATATCTCTACTTGGTGCTTTCATAATAATATCTCTTACAAAGCTAGGTGGAAGAGTTCTGTATTCAGATAATAAATTTGTGAAATTTTCTAATCTTTTTGCTGTTGGAAGTTCACCAAATAATAAAAGATATGTAACTTCTTCAAAACCAAAGCGGTTTTCATCTAAAAAACCTTTAACAATATCTTCAATATCTATTCCACGGTAAAAAAGTTTTCCTTCACAAGGAACAGCTTTTCCGTCAATCATATCGTAGGAATGAACATCACCGATTTCGGTAAGGCCTGTAAGAACACCTTTACCGTTTTTATCACGAAGACCTCTCTTAACATCGTATAAATTATAGAGAGATTCATCAATACATGAATTATTAATGCATCTGTCTGCATATTTTAATATCTGTGGTGTAATCTGATCAGGTATGTTTTCATTTATGTTGTTCATAGTGACCTCCTATTGTACATAGAAAAATCTATGTTTAGTAATTAGAGTCTATAGCTACATTAGCATAGACGCCATTAAGTAGAACTTTAACATAATTAAGAAAAGACAACAATAAAACTTAAGAAAAACAAAAAAAGAAAAGTAAAAACTTAATTAAATTAAGCAAAATGCGCGAAAAAAGCACAAATATATTTGATAAGCTTACTATCAGGGCATAATAATCTAAGCCTTAAAGTAAAATTGTGGAATGTGAATAAACATTTATTATGATGTTAGGGCAAACGCCCCAACTTTGATGCCATATTTAAGCAGTAATTGGTAATACTGTTCTAATTCGTAGATAATGTACAAAAAGAAGGTAAAATGTGATAAAATAAAAAACGGATATGCCTTAAAGTACTATTCTAAAGGTATATTGTGTTAAAATAATTTTGATTATTGGGTCAGATAATTCACAAGTGAGTAATTAAAAGTAAAATAAGGAAGTGAAATCAATGGATTTATTTGATTTTATGAGAAATGAAAATATGGAGAAGGATTCTCCATTAGCAAGCAGGCTAAGACCAACAACATTAGACGAAGTAGTTGGACAGGAGCATATTATAGGTAAAGATAAACTTTTATATAGAGCAATTAAAGCAGATAAGTTAAGTTCAATTATTTTTTATGGACCGCCTGGGACTGGGAAAACAACATTGGCAAAAGTAATTGCGAATACAACAAGTGCAGAATTTACTCAGATAAATGCTACTGTTGCAGGCAAGAAAGATATGGAAGAAGTAGTGGAAAAGGCTAAACAGACAATGGGAATGTATGGAAGAAAGACTATATTGTTTGTAGATGAAATTCATCGCTTTAATAAGGGACAGCAGGATTACCTTTTACCATTTGTAGAAGATGGAACGTTAATTCTTATAGGGGCAACCACTGAAAATCCATACTTTGAAGTTAATGGGGCTTTAATTTCACGTTCTATTGTGTTTGAATTAAAGCCGCTTTCGACAGAGAATATAAAACAGCTAATTTTAAGAGCAGTTAATGATAAAGAAAAAGGAATGGGAGCGTTTAATGCGAGAATAGATGATGATGCGGCTGACTTTTTAGCCGAAATTTCAAATGGTGATGCAAGAACAGCATTAAATGCTATTGAATTAGGAATTTTAACTACTGATAAAAGTGAAGATGGAACAATCCACATAACAATGGAAGTTGCAGAACAATGTATTCAGAAAAGAGCCATCCGATATGATAAATCAGGAGACAACCATTATGATACAGTATCTGCATTTATAAAAAGTATGAGAGGCTCAGATCCTGATGCGGCACTTTACTATTTGGCAAAAATGCTTTATGCAGGTGAAAGTGTTGAATTTATAGCAAGACGAATTATGATATCAGCGGCGGAAGATGTGGGAATGGCAGATCCTAATGCATTAACAGTTGCCGTGTCTGCTGCAAATGCCGTCCACCAGATTGGAATGCCTGAAGCAAAGATAATATTGGCAGAGGCAGTGGTATATATGGCTACTGCACCGAAAAGCAACGCTTCTTATATGGGATTAGAGAAGGCGATGAGTGCAGTACAGAATACAAAGATATCACGAATACCGGTTCACTTAATGGATGCACATTATAAAGGCGCAGCAAAGCTTGGACATGGTGATGGCTACAAATATGCACACGATTATGAAAATCATTATGTTAATCAGCAATATTTGCCGGATGAGCTTGTAAATGAAGTATTTTACAATCCGGGAGATTTAGGATACGAAGTTAAAGTAAAAGAACATTTTAAAAAGATAAAGGGATAGCACTAGAGTGATTAGAAAGGTGATAAATTGAAAGCATTAATAGAAAAATTAGCAATTGGAAATGTAGATTATGAAGTGCCTAAGGCACAGATTTCCCATAATAGCTTTGATATGGTGTTAGCAAAAGGGGAGATAGCCTACGGCTCATTTAACATCCGCTCTGAATCAAATATGAATATAAAAGGAGTGGTATATTCTTCAGATTATCATTTGAAACTAAAAAATGATCAGTTTTTAGGAAAAGACAATACAATCAGATTTGAGGCGAATACTGAACATCTTTATCCGGGAGACGATGTGTCAGGTAAAATAGACATAGTATCAAATGCCGGAGAGTTTTCTGTTAATTTTAATATTCATGTGAAGGAAGAAAATATAGAATCTTCAATGGGCCCAATAAATAATCTTGAGGATTTTACAAAATTAGTTCAGTATTCTCATGAGGAAGCTATTAAATTGTTTATGTCAAGAGAATTTAAACACAACATTATCGGACAGGATGTTTATACAAGAGCCTTGTACAATGAATTGATGAAAAATTATAACAAAGAGATAGCAATGGAAGAATTCCTTGTTAAAAAAGGCCTTAAAGAACCTGTTACAATCAGTATTGTAGATAATGAAAAGACATACGAAGATATAAAGGAATCTTATGCAGACTCTCTTAAAATTACAAAGAGTGGTTGGGGATATGTAGACATAAAAGTTGAAATTAATGGTGAAATACTTCATAACTGCAAAAATGAAATAAATCTGGACAATTTTATTGGAAACACCTGCGAATATGAATATTTGATAAATCCATTCAAATTACACAGGGGCAGTAATTATGCAGAAATTGTGTTAAAGACAGTTAATCAGACCTTAACATATAAAATTCATGTTAACAATCCTACAGAAGATATATCTAAATATATCGAAAATAAAAAGGATATTATTGATGTGATGAGATTATATATGAATTTCCGTACCGGAAAGATAAACTCATTAGATTGGAAAAAGTCAACAGAGGACATTGCAGAGAAAAGATTACATTATAACAATGAAGATATAATGGCATTGTTGATAAAAACTCAACTTACAATATTAGATGGTGAAGAAGAACAGATTACTTCATATCTTATGCAATTGTCAAAATTAGTATCAGTAAGTAAGACAAATAACAAACTTAAGAGTGTTGAAGCATATTGCTATTATTTATATTTGAAAACGATATATAAGCAAAATGCTACTTACACAGAAGAAGTTCGAAAAGAAATAAAGAACTATTATGAAAATGGTTATGATTCATGGAAATTATTGTGGATGTTAATGTACATGGATGACAGATATGACCAAAATCCAAGTCTTAAATATACTTTGGTAAAAGATCAGTTTAATAAAGGATGTACAAGTCCTGTGATGTTGTATGAAGCGGCAAAAATAATTTCAAAGCAACCGGAACTATTAAGGGTTATAAATAAATTTGAATTATTACTTTTGAGATTCATAAATAAATATGATATGTACAATGACAATTTAAATAAGCAGATAGTTACTTTGTTTGAAAAAGAAAAACAATTTGACAAAATAAAATTTGAAATATTGGCTGATTTATATGAAAAGACAGAAGATGTGAAAGTACTGGAAGGAATTTGCCAGATGCTTGTAAGCGGAGACAAAAAGAAACAGTTCTATTTTAAATGGTATGATGCCGGAGTTAAACATGATGTCAAAGTAACAAAACTTTACGAGTATTATATGTACACAATTGATACAACAAAAATGTTTAAATTATATCCACAGATATACAAATACTTTGCGTTTACAATGGAAACATTAGCCTATAATAAAGCATATTTATATCAGAATATAATTAAATATTTTGACCAGGCAAGTGAGATGTATAAAAAATACAAAGCCGGATTAGAAAAATATGTAGAAGAAGAGATTATTAATAAGCATATTGATAATAATCTTATTGAATTGTACAAAAAAATGCTCACACCACATTTTGTTAACAACAGAATGACAAAATCATTACCTAGTATATTAAATGCATGGAGAATAACTGTTGATAATCCAAATATTACAGAAGTTATAATATACCATAAAGAATTAGACGAACCTCAGCAGGTTCACCTTAATGGAGGAGAGGCTTTTGTTGAAATATATACAGACAACCCTGTAATAATATTTGTGGACAAAGATAGAAACAAATACGTAAATATAGAATATACATGCAGGAAAATTTTAAGAAATGTTAAGATTTCTGAGGTAGATAATGGAAGCATCTACTTAAAGTTAGCAAAGATAGAAAAAAACATAAAAAAATCAGCAAATGTTGATATTTTACAGATGTTAAAGGATATGCTTAATGTTGAAAATATAAGAGGAACATATAGAAAATATCTTTTAAATGAAATTGTTTCTTACTATTATAAGAATTCTTATTTAGATGAGTATGATGATTATGTAATGGAAATGAATATGAACGAGTTAGATAAAGACTCCAGAAATAAAATAATGTCAATACTTATTGCAAATAAGAAATATAAGAGTGTATATCCGTATATATTAGAATATGGTCCGGAAAGATTAAGCGATGAAAGTGTTGAAGAATTTTGTACAGGAATAATTAAAGAAACAGAGTTTGAAGAAGATGCTTTTATACTTGAAATGTGTGTGAAATTATTTAGGATGAATAAGGTTACAAGAGTAATTCTTGCTTATCTTGGAAGATTTTTCCTTGGAACAAACGAAGAAATGTTCATGTTATATGAGGAAATTAATAAAAAGAACATAATTGAAAACACATTGACGGAAAGACTACTTGTTCAGTGCATTTTTGAAGGGGATGTAAGTGAAAGAATTCATGGAATATTTAATAAATATGTACAGAATCCTTCATATGCAACAATTAGAAAAGCGTTTTACACATATGTTTCATATAATTATTTTGTTAAAAATATTCCTTGTCCGGATTCAACATGGGATATAATGCAGCAGGATATTAAGGATGGAACGGAAGTGACAGTTATTTCAAAAATCGGATATTTGTCACATGTGATTGAAAGTGAGCATGTAACACAGGAACAGATTGAAACATCAAAGAAACTGATGAGTCAGTTAGCTAAAAAGAATATTGTATTTGAATTTTATAAGAAGTTTAATAAATGGTTTGCAGTCCCATACAATATAGTGGATAAAACCATAATTGACTATCGTACAAATCCAAAGAATAAAGTATACATTACTTATAAGATAAAATCCATAACAGGCGAAACAAAGGAAAAAACTGAAGAAATGCGTAGTGTTTATTCAGGAATATTTACAAAAGATGTAATTATGTTCTTTGGAGAAGAAATAGAATATTATTTTGAAGAAATATCTGAAACTGACAGTATTGAGACAAAGAAATATACAATGAAAATAAATCAGAAAGATATTTTTAATGATGAAGGAAGATTTGGAATGCTTAACGGCATGATGATTTGCAAAGAACTTCACAGAGACAAGGATGTAAGAGAACTTATGGAAACATATGAACTTCATACGGATGCATCAGAACAGTTATTTAAGTTACTATAGGCAGGAGGAATAACAATGAATAATAAAGCACTTATTCTTGGAATAGATTTTTCAAGTGATTTTTCTCAGTTGGCATTTTTGAATGATGCAGGGGAGCCTGAATCAATTAGCGTTGGACAGGATAAGCATTTTCTTGTACCTACAGTTATGTTTTTTAATGATGAATTAAAAGAATGGTCAGTAGGCGAAGAGGCAATTAACAGAAGCCAGAGAGAAAGTGGAAAAGTTGTTACAAACCTACCGGAAGCATTGTTTTATGATGAGTTAAAAGACCAGAATAGAGCAATGATGAAAGCATATATAGCTTATTTTGTAAAATTAGCGGCAAATTACACAAACGGGCAGATAATTAAAAGCATTGTAATGACAGTAGATAATTTGACAGTGGAAATAATGGAATGCTTTTATGAAACTATAGAAGCTTTAGGATATAAGAAAGAAAATACAAAAATATTAAGCCATTCAGAAAGTTTTATCTACTATGTGTTAAACCAGCATAAAGATGTGTGGGTAAATAATGTTTTAATGTTGGATTTTTCACAGCAGGGGCTTGTTTATAGAAGACTTAGCATAAGACATACAAGAGAAGCACATATAGCAGATGTAGAAACGAAAAAATTAGATGATGTTTTAACATTTGATAATATTAAAACAGATATTGATGAGGCTGACAAAATTCTTGAAGATTTTATGGACGAAGAATTGAATGAACACGTTATTTCAGCAGTATATTTTTCAGGTGAAGGTTTTTATAGTGGAGACTGGAAAAATACACTTAAAAAAACATGTAACAACCGACGTGTATTTAAAGGAAATAACCTGATAGTAAAAGGTGCAGTTTATGGTGCTAAAGAATTGTTTTATATTTCAAATTTTAGTGATTATATCATATCCTGTAAGGGAAGAACTAAGGTAAATGTTTCTATGGAAGTAAACCATCAGGGAAGCGAGAAACAGCTTGTGCTTTCAAAAATAGGAACTAACTGGTACGAAGCAGGTGCTGTTGCAGAATGTATTTTGGATAAACCGACAATAGCAAAATTCACAATACAGTCACCTATTACAAAAGAATCAGAAAACTTTTATATTGATTTACAGGATTTCCCGGCAAGAAAAAATAAGACAGTAAGAATCCGGATAAAATTTGCATATGTAAATGAAAATAAGTTTGCAATAGAGATAAAAGATATCGGATTTGGAGAATTCTATGAGAGCTCAGGAAAAGTAGTTAGAGAGGAAGTGACAGTATGAGTGACATCACAATGTGCACATTGCACTCAGAAAAACCTTATTATATAACTGAAATTAATAAAAATATATATTCGATAGAAGAATTAAATTATTATCTTTATAATTATCTTTATTTAGTGGATGAAGAATTTTTTAGTGAAAGTCTGATTGATTATATTGAAAATGAATTAAAGCAGACAACAATAGCAACAGGGCTAAGACAGGCATTAAATAAAAATGGTAATCTAGGCGAAATGATTGCATTTGTAATAAAAAATTCAGGATATTACACACAAAAGGAAGCAGATGATTTAGAAAGACATTTAGTAATGCTTAATTCAAAAACATCTGCCGAAAGAATAAAGGCTAAGGCAGACATATTACTTGATAATCATAAATATAATATGGCAATTTCTTTTTATCAGAGCATTATAAATAAGGGAACAAATAGTGAATTATCAGAAACTTTTTATGGAAGTGTTTATAATAATTTAGGAGTTGCCTATACAAGACTGTTTGAGTACGATGAGGCTTTAGTGGCATTTAGAAATGCATATAGATTAAATAGTGCTGCAGAATCATTAGAGTCAATAATATTGTGTGACCTTATGTCAGGTAATGCTACTAATTTGAAAAACGATGTTGAAAAATACAAAGTAAGTGATCAGGTAGTTAACAGACTTAGAACAGAAATCATACAGCTTAAGGCTCATATTCATGTAAATTGGAACGACACAATTGAGAAAGATTATATTAGCCGACGTAAGAGAGAATATATTGTAGAAATAAATAGTTAAGAAATTGTGAAGGTTTAGCTTAGGCAGTTGACAAATAACTTTTTAATTATTATGATAAAAAACAGAAAAAATAAATGCTATGATGAAGAGGAGTATCTTGTAACTGCTTAACAGAGAGTAGGTTGTTGGTGGAAGACCTATAAGTAAGTGCGAGGGAAGGTAGCTTTGGAGCAGCATCAGTGAACATTTAAAAACTATCAGTAGCTGATGACGATTCGTCCCCGTTAAGGATATGATAAGTAAAACAAAAGGTGGTACCGCGGATATTCGCCCTTTTAGGAAAATGTCTGTGGATTTAAACATACAAAAGAGACAGCATTTTAAAGCTGTCTTTTTCCGTTCATAAGGATGATAATTTGCAGACTGGATTACAAATTATTTTAAAGGAGTACACAATGAAGGAATTAGAAAAGAACTATAATCCTGCCGATATTGAAGACAGATTATATGAAAAATGGCAGGAAAAGAAATACTTTCATGCAGAAGTAGACAGAAGTAAGAAACCATTTACAATCGTTATGCCACCACCAAATATTACAGGGCAGCTTCATATGGGACATGCCCTTGATAACACAATGCAGGATATACTTACACGTTTTAAGAGAATGCAGGGATATGAAGCATTATGGCTTCCTGGAACTGACCATGCATCAATTGCAACAGAAGCTAAGATTGTTGAAAAGATGCGTGAAGAAGGAATTACAAAGGAAGATTTAGGAAGAGAAAAATTCTTAGACAGAGCATGGCAATGGAAAGCACAGTATGGTGGACGTATTGTTTCACAGCTTAAGAAAATTGGTTCATCATGTGACTGGGACAGAGAAAGATTTACAATGGATGAAGGCTGTTCAAAGGCTGTAAAAGAAGTATTTGTAAATTTATATAATAAGGGACAGATTTACCGTGGTGAAAGAATCATTAACTGGTGTCCACATTGTCTTACTTCTATTTCAGATGCAGAAGTAGAATATGAAGATCAGGCAGGAAAATTCTGGCATTTAAGATATCCTTTAACAGATGGTTCAGGATATATTCAGCTTGCTACAACAAGACCTGAAACATTACTTGGTGATACAGCAGTAGCAGTTAATCCAAATGATGACAGATATAAGCATTTAGTAGGAAAGACTCTTACACTTCCTTTAGTTGGAAGAGAGATTCCTATTGTAGCAGATGATTATGTAGGTATTGACTTTGGTACAGGTGTTGTTAAGATTACACCGGCACATGATCCTAATGACTTTGAAGTAGGCCTTAGACACAATCTTCCTGTAATTAATGTCTTAACAGATGATGCTAAGATTGTTGATGATTATCCAAAATACGCAGGTATGGACAGATATGAAGCAAGAAAAGCAATTGTTGAAGATTTGGATAAAGAAGGATATCTTGTTAAGATCGAAGATCATGAACATAATGTAGGTACATGTTACAGATGCCATACTACAATTGAACCGAGAGTATCAAAACAGTGGTTTGTTAAGATGGAAGAAATTGCAAAACCTGCAATTGAAGCAGTTAAGAATGGAGATACAAAGTTTGTACCACCTCATTTTGACAAAACTTATTACCATTGGTTAGAAAATATTCGTGACTGGTGTATTTCACGTCAGTTATGGTGGGGTCATAGAATTCCTGCATTTTATTGCGATGACTGTGGAGAAATGGTTGTAACAAAGGATAACCATGCAGTATGTCCTAAGTGTGGTAAAGAAATGAGACAGGACCCTGATACACTTGATACATGGTTCTCATCAGCATTATGGCCTTTTTCAACACTCGGATGGCCTGATAATACAGAAGAGATGGATTATTTCTATCCTACAAATGTTCTTGTAACAGGATATGATATTATTTTCTTCTGGGTAATCAGAATGATGTTCTCAGGGCTTGAACATACAGGAAAAGTTCCATTTGATACAGTACTTATTCATGGCCTTGTAAGAGACTCACAGGGACGTAAGATGAGTAAGTCTCTTGGAAACGGAATTGACCCACTTGAAGTAATTGATAAATATGGTGCAGATGCTCTTAGATTTACATTAATTACAGGTAATGCTCCCGGAAATGATATGCGTTTCTATTGGGAAAGAGTAGAGGCAAGCAGAAACTTTGCTAACAAAGTATGGAATGCTTCAAGATTTATTATGATGAACATGCCTGAAGAAGGTATTGATTTAAATAAGAAACCTGAACAGCTTACAGATGCTGATAAGTGGATTTTATCTAAGTTAAATACATTAGTAAAAGATGTAACAGACAACATGGAAAAATACGAACTTGGTATTGCAGCAGATAAGATTTACGAATTCATCTGGGAAGAATTCTGTGACTGGTACATTGAAATGGTTAAACCTAGATTATACAGTGAAACAGATGACACAAGATATGCAGCACTTTGGACATTAAAGAAAGTGTTAATTGATGCATTAAAGATGCTTCATCCATATATGCCATTTGTAACAGAAGAAATATTCTGTACAATTCAGGATGAAGAAGAATCAATTATGATTTCATCATGGCCTGTATACACAGAAGAATATGCTTTCGCTAATGAAGAAAATGCAGTAGAATTAATTAAAGAAGCAGTTCGTGGTATTAGAAATACAAGAGCTGAAATGAATGTTAAACCAAGCAAGAAAGCAAAAGTATTTGTTGTATCAGATGATGAAGTTACAAGAAATATATTTGAAAATGGTAAAGTATTCTTTGCAACACTTGGCCATGCAAGTGAAGTAATTATTCAGGCTGATAAGACAGGCATTGATGATGATGCCGTATCAGTAGTTCTTCACAAAGCAATTGTATATATGCCATTTGCAGAATTAGTTGATATTGCAAAAGAAATAGAACGTCTTGAAAAAGAAGTAAAAAGATTAAACAAGGAATTAGCAAGAGTTAATGGAATGCTTGCAAATCCTAACTTCGTAAGTAAGGCACCTGAAAAGAAGATTAATGAAGAAAAAGAAAAACAGGCTAAATATCAGGAAATGATGAAGCAGGTTCAGTCACAGTTAGAAAACTTAAAGAAATAATTGTGGCAGGTTTGATTACAGTTTATGGTGGTATAAATTTATATTCACCAATAAACTGTATCAGGTTAAAAAGGAGGAATCAGAATGATTAATTTTGATGAAGAAATTAAGAAATTTCATCCAAGTCTTGAAATTGAAGAAGCTGAAGATGCCATATACAATAACGATGTGTCAGATATAACTGATATTATGATTGAAATGGTAAATGGATTAAAAGGAACTAACAACCAGTAAGTCGTTTTAGCCATATAACATATGTGTATGGCTTAGACTGAGGGCAACATAGATGGAGAAATAATATGATATGCTTTAACTGTGGTAATGTCCTTACAAATAGTGATTATTGCAGTCATTGTGGTATGGATGTCAGCATATATAAAAAGATTGTGAAGTTGTCAAACACTTATTACAACATGGGGCTTACAAAGGCACTTAACAGAGATTTGTCAGGTGCAGCAGATGCCTTAAGAAGAAGTGTAAAATTAAACAAAAGAAATACTGATGCAAGAAACCTTTTAGGCCTTGTTTATTTTGAAATGGGTGAAACAGTTCAGGCTTTTTCGGAATGGGTAATGAGCATGAACCTTCAGCCGGACAACAATGCAGCAGATAAATATATGGCGGCAATTCAGGCCGATAAGGGCAAAATTGATGAATTAAACCATACAATTAAGAAATTTAATATTGCATTAGAATATGCAAAAGATGGAACAGATGATATGGCTATTATTCAGCTGAAGAAGGTTTTGAATCAGAATCCAAACCTTATAAAAGGATATCAGTTGTTAGCCGTACTTTACATGAAACATGGTGAGTACGAAAGAGCCAGAAAAGCAACAAAGAAAGCTTTAAAGATTGATAAGTGTAATCCACTTTGTGTAAGATACTTAAGAGAAATTACAAATTATTTAGAAGATGAAAAGAAAAATAATCCTGAACGTAGAAGAAAACGTAGAATGGATCTTCGTGGAACTATGATAGACAGACCATATTTAAGTGGTGATGATGTTATAATTCCAAAGAATAATTTTAAAGAAGCAACTTCAAGTGCTCAGAGTATAATTCATATAGTTATGGGTGTTTTGTTAGGTGCAGCTTTGGTATTTTTCATTGTAACACCGGCAAGAGTATCAACTGTTAGTGATCAGATATCACAAGTAAAAGTTGATTACAATCAAAAAATTGCAATTAAGGATTCTTCTATTTCAGAGTTACAAAAGAGTGTAGATACTTTAACAGCTGAAAAGGAAGATTTGGCAGCAAGACTTGGTGAATATACAGATACAGACAATACTTTAAGTAAGAATTATACTCAGTTATTATCAGCGGTTGCAAGTTACTTAAAGAGCGATTATGATGCCAGTGCTAAAAGTATTTTAAAGGTTGATACATCTTTGGAAATGAACTCATCAGCATTTACTGAAGTATATAATACTTTGAACAGTAAGATTGCATCAAGAGTAGCAGAAACAAGTTATGATGCCGGAATGGAAGCATTAAATAAAAAAGATTATTCTACAGCCATTACTAATTTCCTTAAGGCAATAGAAGCTGATTCTAATAATGATGATGCTTATTACTATTTAGCATGGTCATATAAAAATAACGGTGATGAAAAGAATGCTAAAAAATATTTCAAGGAGATAGTGGACAAATTCCCTAACTCTAAGAATTACACAACAGCAAAGACTCAGGCAGGAGTTGATGATACTACAACATCAAGTGATGAAACTACAACTTCTGAAGAATAAGAGTACAATTAAATATAAGAATATAAGATACAAAAGAAAAAGCTATTGCGATAAATGCAATGGCTTTTTCTTTTGTTGTATAAAAATAATTTTCAAATGGAGGTTTTATGGAAGTTTTATATGAAATAAGAGGTGAAAATTTAATTGTATTTTTGCCGGAGGAATTAGACCATCATAATTCAAGAATGATAATGGAACAGTGCGATTGGTATATATTAGCTAATCAGTTAAAAAATGTAATATTTAATTTTAAAAGAACCACGTTTATGGATAGTTCAGGAATAGGGGTCATTTTAGGCAGATACAAACTTGTAAAGAAGGCATGTGGGGAAATTACCGTGTTAAATATAAATGATACAATAGATAGAATTTTTTCTATTTCAGGACTATATAAAATTTGCAAAAAATCAGAAGCTTCAAGTCTGACTGTAAATATTTAGGAGGAGACAAATGGTAAAGAAAATATTTGAAAATAATATGAAGTTAGAAATGGATAGCGTGTCTGAGAATGAGTCTTTAGCAAGAATGGGTGTAGCATCCTTTTTAACAAAAATTGACCCTACTTTAGAGGAGATAAATGATATAAAAACAGCTGTTTCTGAGGCAGTTACGAATTCAATAATACATGGATATAGAGATAAAAAAGGAATCGTAGAAATTAAATGCCATTTAAGAGAAACAATAATTGAAAAAGAAGATGAAATTTTACATATATCGTTAATAACAATCATTGTAAGAGATGATGGAACAGGAATAGATGATATAGAAAAAGCAATGGAGCCTATGTATACATCTAAACCGGAGAATGACCGTGCCGGAATGGGATTTGCATTTATGCAATTATTTATGGATACGGTAGACGTGTGGTCTAAGCCGTACATAGGAACAAGCGTGACAATGACAAAAGAACTAAAAAGAATTGAAAAGAAGGGAAATAATGGATGCAATAACGCTGATTAAACAGGCTCATGCAGGTGATAAGATGGCTAGGGATAAATTAATTCTTGAAAATACAGGACTTATATGGAGCATTGTAAAAAGATTTACAAATAGAGGATATGAGGCAGAGGATTTATTTCAGATAGGATGCATCGGGTTAATTAAATCAGTAGATAACTTCGATATACAGTACGATGTTAAGTTTTCTACATATGCAGTACCTATGATAGCCGGTGAAATAAAAAGGTTCTTAAGAGATGACGGACTTATAAAAGTAAGCAGGGCGTTAAAAGAACTGGCGTACAAAGCATATCAGGAAAATGAAAGAATTAAAAATGAGCTTGGAAGGGATGCAACTATAAGTGAACTTGCTAGTAAGTTGGAAGTGAGTGAGGAAGAAATATCGATGGCAATAGATTCGTCAATGGAAGTTGAATCACTGCATCAGACAATATACCAAAATGATGGAAATGAAATATATTTAATGGATAAATTAAAAAATGAGGAAGGCTGCGAAGAGGAAGCAATAAATAAAGTAATGATTTCACAAATATTAAATGAAATGACAGACAACGAGCGCCGATTAATAAAAATGCGATATTTTTCAAATATGTCACAAAAAGATGTAGGAGAGCAACTGGGAATATCACAAGTTCAGGTATCGAGGCTGGAGAAAAGAATTTTAACGAAAGCAAGGCTGGAGAGGCAAAGCTAGAAGCATTTACCAAGCTAACTAAAATTTTATTAGATAGTAAAAGGTATGAAGATTTAGATAGGGCTACTAAAGATATTGAATATCAGAAGAAATTAATGAAAGATTATAATATTACAGATTAATGAAAAAAGTATAATGTTGTAAAATGATGAAAGGCAGATGAATGATATTCCTTAAGAATAAAAAGGAATAAGAATCCATCTGCTTTTTTTACTAATGAAGCCATAGGCTGGAAAGAAATTGGATAATCGAAGCTTTTGAGAAACTAATCTAGTTGAGGTTAAGTTAGAGGTGTACTTAAAAAAATTTCGATTCCCCCTATTTTTAGACCATAATTTTTTAGCATTAATTATTAAAAAATAATAAAATTACAAAAAATGTACATAATAAGTGTTAATCAAGTGAAAGGCAGAAAATGTAATGAGTGATACAGTTTATATAAAAATGGACAGAAGTGTGGAAGTAACTCATGAGAAGGTGACAATAGGGGATATAGCAAAAATAGAATCTAAAAATAAGAATATAGTTAATAATATAAAATCAATAAAAATATTAGCAGATAAGCCTGAATTAGGTAACAGATATGTTATTTCGATTATGAGAATAATAGAAATAATAGATGAAAAATTTCAGAATGTTGATATATCAAATATAGGAGAAACAGATTGTATTGTAGAATTTAAAAAATCAAATACTCCATGTAAACCATTAGAAATATTAAAGACAGGTATTATATGTATTTTATTATTTTTCGGAGCAGGATTTTCTATTATGTCATTCAATAATGACGTGTCTATAGACCAAATGTTTTTGCAGATAAGTGGACAGATTAGCGAAGATACAGTTGGTGGAACAAAAATTTTAGAACTTACTTATGCCATAGGTTTGGCAGTGGGAATAACAGTATTTTACAATCATTTTGGACCAAAGAAAATTACTAAAGATCCAACTCCAATAGAAACAGAAATGAGAAAATATGAAAATGAAATAAATGATGCACTAGTTGATGGGCATAACAGAGAAGATAGAAAACTGGATTTAAAATAAAGTCCTAAAAATAAAATGTAGAATATGGAGAAATTCATGAGTATTGGACAAATAATAATTTTATCAATAATAGGACTTGCAGGTGGTGGAATAATAGCAGCGGGAGTTTTTGCACTTATAACGACTACAGGTGTAATGACAAGATTTTCTGAAAAAACACATACTGCAAAATATGTCAGACAATATGAAAATGCAGTTGCTTTTGGTGCAATTCTATTTAATATATTCTGGGTGTTTGAACTAAATTATGAGGGAATGAAACTAGGAAATCAATTATTAGCATTAATAGGTTTGTGTCATGGGATATTCGTAGGATGTTTGGCAATTTCTCTGGCCGAGGCGTTAAATGCGACAGCTATATTTGCAAGAAGAATGAAGTTAGCAGTAGGATTGAGCTTTATTGTGTTAAGTGTGGCTCTAGGAAAAGGAGTTGGAGCTTTAATTTATTTTTTTAGTATGAATTAAAGCTGATGGAACGTAAATTAGTCTGATATATTACAGTAGTAGAACGACGTAATTAAAATAAATTGTAGATGGAGAAGAAAAATGAGTGGAGACAAAACAGTAAATGTAAATGATGAGAAAGAGTTTAAAAATAATAGCAGTGACAAATGTGTTGGGAATGAAAATATAACAAAAGAAGAGTATAATCAATATGTTGAAAATATAACACCTTCATTTCCATTATGGAAAAATATGCTAAAAGCGTTTATTACAGGTGGATTAATTTGTCTTATGGGGCAGGTTTGGATTGAATTATTTAAATACTTTGGAATGGACAAAGAACAGGCAGTCAATTGGACAACGGTTGTATTGATAGCGGAAAGTGTAATATTAACAGGTCTAAATATTTATCCTAAGATTGGAAAATTTGGTGGAGCAGGTGCGTTAGTGCCGATTACTGGATTTGCAAATGGTGTGGCATCATCGGCAACAGAATTCGGTGCAGAGGGTCAGGTCTTTGGTATTGGATGTAAAATATTTACTATAGCAGGACCGGTTATTCTATACGGAATTTTTAGCAGCTGGGTATTAGGAATCATATATTGGATTATTAATTTAGTATGGTGATAATAATAAAAGTAATTGAGTCAAAAATAGAGAACAGTTGAAATAAAGAAAATAAGCGTTTAGATTTTAACTGATAATAAAATAAAAATGATATATTATAGAATAAAAAGACATTTTACAAGACATTTTTTAGGTAAATTGTGTTACAATAAAACTAGTAATCAGAAGAAAAATAAAGATAGAAAATATAGAATGAGTTGAGAGTTAATTTCTTATTTTAATAGTATAAACAGAATAAGAAATTAACTTGAAAAATACAAAGTAATGACGATAAATGTGATTAATGAAATAAAAAAAATAATTAACAATATTTTTAAGGATATAAAAAAGTATTATCCGCTTATAAGTTGCGTGATAATTTACATTTTTATCACATCTTTGATATTTAATGATATATGTCCAAGTAAGATATTATTTAAAATATCATGTCCGGGATGTGGACTTACCAGAGGCAGTATTTCACTTCTTACAGGGCATTTTAAAGCTGCAATGCATTATAATGCAGCAGCTGTCATTTGGGATATTGGAATTGCAATGATGTTTGTGCAAAGATATATACTTGAAAAGAAATATAAATATATGGATTATTATTGGATTGTATGTTGCGGACTAACCATAGTGTATTACATCATTAGAATGATTTACTATACACCTGCAGGTTTTCCGATTTAATATTTAAATTTACAGGAGGTTACATAATGGAATTAAAAGGATCAAAGACAGAAGAAAATTTATTAGCAGCATTTGCAGGAGAATCAGAGGCAAGAAATAAGTATACTTATTATGCTTCAAAAGCAAGAAAAGAAGGATATGTTCAGATTGCCAATATTTTTGAAGAAACTGCAGCAAATGAAAAAGAGCATGCAAAAATATGGTTTAAATTATTAAAAGGTGGAATTGGAACTACTGCAGAAAATTTAGCAGATGCAGCAGCAGGTGAAAACTACGAATGGACCGATATGTATGCAACATTTGCAAAAGAAGCCAGAGAAGAAGGATTTGACGAAATAGCAACTTTATTTGAAGGCGTTGCAGCAATTGAAAAAGAACATGAAGAAAGATACAAGAAATTGTTGGAAAATGTTGAAAAAGGTTTAGTATTTTCAAAAGATGGTGATACAATCTGGCAGTGTAGCAATTGTGGACATATATGTATTGGAAAACAGGCTCCTGAAGTTTGTCCTGTATGTGCACACCCACAGTCATATTTCCAGGTAAAAGCTGAAAATTATTAAATAAAAATAATTAAAAGACTCTCCGAAAACAAAAATTTTAAAGTGAACATAAGAAAAGCATTTTGGAATTTTTATTTAGGAGAGTTTTATTTTCGCTCCGGAATATTTTTCTGTAATAAAAAAGAAAGTAAATCTTAAGAATTTACATAAAATTTACTTAATCTTATATTGATATAATATGATAGCAAAATCAAAAGGTATAATCCAACATGAGTTTGATTATAAGTGGGTGAAAAAACTCGGAACACCGACATCAGATATTAGAGTTATAAATAAATTGTAATAATTAGGAGCGACAACAATGTATAAAATGAGTAACGGAAACTTAAATATTAAAAATAAATTTCAAAGAGATAAAAAACAGTTAATAGCAGATGTAATATTATGGATTATAATGTGCATAATTTATATTGCCTTTTGGAAACAGAATTTAATGTATCTTAGACATAGATTTATTCCATCAAGGATTGTTATTATTACATTTCTTTTTATTGTAGGAAGTATAGGAATATTAATCAAAGACAAAATCCCACAAAAATATAATACAATAGCCTCATTTCTATTTGTAATTTTATCGGTTCCTTATAATTTTGTTATGT
This sequence comes from Eubacterium sp. CAG:156, assembly GCF_000434315.1. Classification (NCBI taxonomy): domain Bacteria; kingdom Bacillati; phylum Bacillota; class Clostridia; order Eubacteriales; family Eubacteriaceae; genus Eubacterium; species Eubacterium sp. CAG:156. The sequence continues at coordinate 67,046 of NZ_FR878142.1, forward strand.
TAGAATATACATCACATCATAGAATATTGGATTTCTCGATAAATAAGATAATGGCTAATCTGATAATTATATCAATAATAGTATTAATAATATTTGCTATTACAAATAGCTTTAAAGCATCAATAATTGGAATAAACATAATATCAGTTGTATTTGGTCTGGTTTACTATTATGTAATAAAATTTAGAGGTACAGCGGTTTTGGCAGTTGATATTTTTTCAGCAACAACAGCAGCAAATGTGGCTGGAAATTATAATTACAGAATGAGTTACAGATGTTATTTGTTTGTGATATTAACATATGTATTGAGCATTTATGTTTTGAAATTAGACAGGCATAATTTATTCAAGGAAAAGAAAAGACTTATTTCAGTAGGAATAGTAATCTTAGCAGTTGTTTGTGGTTTCTCTTTATTTATACAGAGTAGCAGATTTGATGATTCATTAAAAATTAAAATGTTTAAACCACAGGAAAGTTACAGAAAATATGGGGATTATCTGACTTTTACACATAGTATCAGATACATAAAGGGGCATAAACCGGAAGGATATTCTGAAGATAAGGTTGAACAGATTTCAGCACAATATCCCGGAATAAAAGGCAATGGTAAAAAGCCTAATATTATAATGATTATGAATGAAGCACTTGCAGATTTTTCATCAATATCAGATATCGAAACAAATGAAGATTATATGCCATTTATACATGGATTAACTGAAAATACAGTAAAAGGTGATTTGTTTGTTTCTATATTTGGAGGTGGAACATCAAAAACAGAGTATGAAGCGCTTACTTCAAATAGTATGGCATTTATGCCAAAAGGTTCAACTCCATATGTGACTTATATAAACAGAAAAACATCCTCTTTAGCTACAACTTTAAGAGCACAAGGCTATGGTGGAATGGTGGCCATGCATCCGCATAAGGGAAGTGGATATAAGCGAAACAAAGTATATCCTTTTTTGGGATTTGATAAATTTTATGATTTACCGGAATTTAACAATGCTAAAGTTATAAGAAATCATGTTTCAGATGAAGGAAATTTTGATAAAATAATTGAAGTATACGAGCAAAATAGAAAAAAGGATAAAAAACCATTTTTCTTATTTGATGTGACAATGCAAAATCACAGTAGTTATGATAGAAAATGGGACAATTTATCCGATGACATATCAACTATTAAAGATTATGGTGATGATGTAAATATTTATCTTAATCTGGTGAAAGCATCAGATGACGCTTTTAAAAAATTAGTTGAATATTTTTCAAATGTAGATGAACCTACAATGATTATAATGTTTGGTGACCATCAGCCAAAGCTAAATAATCATTTTTATGAAAATGTTGAAAAAGGATTTTCATTAGGTGATGAATATAAAATGTTTGAAAAGTATAATACTCCATTTGTAATATGGGCAAATTACGATATAGAGGAACAAACGGATGTAAAGATAAGTGCAAATTATATGGGAACAATGGTAGATGAACTTGCAGGAAATTCTATGAGCGGATATCAACAGATGGTAAACGAAATCAGAAAAGATATTCCAATAATTACTGCCGGAGGATATATAGGAGCTGACGGAAAATATTATCACACATTTGATAAATCTTCGCCATATTATGATAAAATAATGGACTATTGTTATTCTGAATACAATAATGTATTTGATAAGAAACATTTGGTAGATGAGTTTTTCAAAATAAATGATAATAAATAAAATGCATCGAAAAATATAAAAGTATATTGAATATTATTTATGTTAATACTTTGAAATCAAATATAGAATTTTTATAAAGTGGATTGTAATATGAAAGATACCTTCATGTATATTATTTTACTTTCAGGTAAAAAATAAACATGGAGGTGTTTTTTATGTATGATGTAGTAATTATTGGTGGAGGACCGGCAGGACTTTCGGCAGCTCTTTACTTGGCAAGAGCTAAGGTTAAGGCGGTATTATTGGAAAAATCAGGCTATGGAGGACAAATTGCCCTTACGCAAAAAGTAAAGAATTATCCCGGAATTTATGAAATATCAGGAAAAGATTTGGCAGACAGTATTCATGAACAGGGAGAAAGATATGGAGGAGAATTTTCTTTTGAAGTTGCCAAAGAAATAATTGATGAAAATGATAAGAAAATTGTTATTACTGATAAGAGAAAAATAGAATGTAGGGCAATAATTATAGCTACAGGCGCAGCACCCAAAAAGGCAGGTTTTGAGGGCGAAGAAGAGTTTATAGGAAAAGGAGTGTCTTATTGTGCAACATGCGATGGAAGATTTTTTGAGAAAAAAGAAGTATTTGTTGTAGGAGCAGGATATTCTGCATGTCAGGAAAGTATATTTTTAGCACAATTTGCATCAAAAGTTAATTTGATAGTAAGAAAAAATGAACTTTCCTGTAGTGGAACAATTGTTAAAGAATTGAATGACAATTCTAAAATACAGGTATTCTATAATTCTAAAATAGAAAAAGTATCAGGAAATGATTTTGTACAGAGAGTTGGAATAATTAAAAGTGAAGCGGAATACAATGAAGAAACTATAGGAGATATAGAATACGAAAACAATAATAAAAATACAAAGGAATTTGAAGATAACGAAGGTTATGGTGTATTTGTTTTTGTGGGTTATGAACCTGAAAGTAAAATTGCTCCTAAAAGTGTTAAGCGTGATGAAAATAACTATATTTATGTCGATGATGATAAAAAAACGTCAGTTAATGGGATATACGCAGTAGGTGATGTTACACATAAAAAAATACGGCAGGTCATTACATCTGCAAGTGATGGAGTAGTAGCAGCAAAAATAATTGAAACCATTTTATTAAAATAATGAAAAATTTAGTAAAATAAGTTTACAAAATGAATTTTATGTACTAGAATACATAGAATGCAAAAGTACAAAGGCTAAAACTAATAGAATACAAGATATAAGAAAAATCAACTGTTTAGCAGAAATTGATGTATTAGGAGAGAAAACTTAATGGAAAGAAAAATGTTAGTGTTAGATATTGATGGAACACTTACAAACAGTAAGAAGGAAATTACATCTAAGACAAAGGAAGCAATAATTAAGTTGCAGAAAAATGGACACATAGTTGTTATAGCATCGGGAAGACCAACAGCAGGAATAATAGATATAGCAGATGAATTAGAACTTGATGTTTATGGTGGATTTGTATTATCTTACAATGGAGCTAAGATAACAAGCTGGAGAACAAATGAAGTTGTATACCAGCAGGTATTACCGGCAAAATATATTAGAATATTATATGATTTTGCAAAAGAAAATAATGTTGGATTAGTTACTTATGAAGATGAATGTGTAGTTACAGGAACACGTCATGATAAATATATGGAGCATGAAGCTAAGATTAATGGTATAAGAATTAAAGACGTAGCTCCATTCCCGGACTATGTAAACTTTAATGTAAATAAATGTCTTATGACAGCAGAACCTGAAAAAGCATTGGAAGTAGAAAATAAGCTTAATGAAATGTATGGAAATGAATTGAGTATATATCGTTCAGAACCGTTTTTCGTTGAGATAATGCCACAGAATGTAGATAAAGCAGCAACTTTAGATGTTCTTGTAAATATGTTAGGACTTAATAAAGAGAATACAATATGCTGTGGTGATGGATTCAATGATTTATCAATGATTAAGTATGCCGGAATTGGTGTTGCAATGGAAAATGCACAGGAAATTGTAAAAGAAAGTGCAGATTATGTTACAAAATCAAACGATGATGATGGAATTGTACATGTAATTGAAAAGTTTATCTTCAATGAAAAGAAGGCAGTATAATTATTAAATTTAGTTTATAAACAGAAAAAAACGACTTTATATTGAAGCTTATAAAGCTTACAAATAAAGTCGTTTTTTTATTAAATAGTAAATCGCATCTAATTAAAATTAGCCGATATTAATTTGTCATTCTCTTTACTTTGTCAAATTCATCGTAAATTTCCTGCTCAGGTTCAGGAGTAAGTAAACTTACAACAACAATGAATAGTGAGGCGATAATAAATGCAGGTAATAATTCGTAAATATTCCATGAACCACCGATAGGTCTAACAAGAAATTTCCATACAAATACCATAATTCCACCTGAAATCATTCCGGCAATAGCACCATATTTATTTGAACGCTTCCAGAATAATGAGAATAAAACAACAGGACCAAATGTTGCACCAAATCCCGCCCATGCAAATGAAACAATCTGAAATACAGAACTGTTAGGATTACTTGCAAGGAAAACTGCAATTATTGAGATTGCAATAACTGAAATACGGGCAACAATAATGTTTGCTTTTGCAGATAATTTAATATTAAATACACCACCAATAAGATTTTCAGTAACACTTGATGAAGCAGCAAGTAACTGTGAATCAGATGTTGACATTGTTGATGCAAGTATTCCGGCAAGAATCAATCCTGCAACCATTGCAAATAAAAGTCCGTTATTGCTTAAATGGTGAGCAATCTGTACGATAATTGTTTCAGCTTCTGAGGAAGAACCAAAACTTGGAACAATTCCATTTATAGACATGCTGTATCCTATTATACCAATGGATACTGCAATAGCCATTGAAATAACAACCCAGATTGTTGCAATTCTTCTTGATAAAGTAAGTTTTCTTGAATCTTCAATAGCCATAAATCTCAATAAGATATGAGGCATACCAAAATATCCTAATCCCCAGGCAAGAGTAGATGCAATTGACAAGAATCCATAATTTGTTGCTGAATTTGTTGTTGCATCATATAAATGAGTTAAACTTAAATATCCTGATAAATCTTTTACATTTGAATATACAACATCCATTCCGCCTACAGAATTAACTCCATAGAAAAGGACGATTGCAAGTGCTATGGACATAATAATACTCTGGATTAAGTCAGTTGTACTTGCAGCTAAGAAACCACCAAGCGAAGTGTAAGCTACAATAACGATAGCACTAAAAATCATGGCTGTCATATAATCAATTCCGAATAAACGGTTAAATAATTTTCCACAGGCAGCAAAACCTGAAGCTGTATATGGAACAAAGAAAATAATTATAATAGTTGCGGAAATAAATTTTAAAATATTTGAATTATCTCTGTATCTGTTTGCAAAGAAGTCAGGTAAAGTAATAGAATTCCTTGAAACATATGAGTAATGTCTTATTCTTTTAGCAACAATTAACCAGTTAACATATGTACCTATTGCAAGTCCGGCAGCTGTCCAAAAAGCATCAGCTACGCCTGTAAAGTAAGCAACTCCGGGCAATCCCATAAGTAACCAGCTGCTCATGTCAGAAGCTTCGGCACTCATTGCTGTAACAAAAGGACCAAGCTTTCTACCCCCAAGATAAAAGTCATGTGTTGTTCGGCTCTTTTTTGTATAGTAAAAACCTATACAAATCATTCCTATCATATAGCCAATAATGGCAATAAGAATGCCAATTTCAGATGTAGTCATTTTTCCTCCTTACTGTTCAAAATTAGAACCACACGAATTAGACTAATATTCGTGCAAAAATAAATTTACTATAATTTGGTTTATTTCATTTGTTATTCGCTAGAAAATCAGAAATCATAAGTAAAGTATAATCGTAAATTTTCATAAGCAATAAAAATGCCGTAAATAAACGCATATATTCTACTATTTTATGAAAAAAATAAGAAATTATCAACAAAAATCTACAAATAAGCAATTTTATAAACAAAATAAAGTGAATAATAAAATATTACAATGCAAATACTAATTATAGAAAAATTAATGAAATCGGGAGGAAATCAATATTATGGGAGAAATGATAGGAAAGCAAAGTGTTAAATTTGCGGAAGCCCCATATATTTTTGAGGGAGCATCTGTAGTTGGACCTAAAGAAGGAGAAGGCCCACTTGGAAAATTATTTGATGTGATTGAGCAGGATCCAATGCTTGGAAGTAAAAGCTGGGAAGAAGCAGAAAGTTTACTGCAAAAAGAAACCGTGCAAAAACTGTTGTTAAAATCAGGATTAAAAAAAGAGGATATAAGATATATTTTTGCAGGTGATTTGTTAGGACAGTTAATAGCAACCACATTTGGAATAATGGATTATGAAATCCCATTTATGGGACTATATGGTGCATGTTCAACTATGGGCGAAGGATTAAGTCTGGCAGCAATGATGGTTGCAGCAGGTTATGGAGAAAATGTAATAGCCATGGCGTCAAGTCATTTTGGAAGCGCAGAGAGACAATTTAGATTTCCATTAGAATATGGAAATCAAAGACCATTTTCGGCAACATGGACTGTTACAGGGTGTGGAGCGGCAATAGTTACAAAAAGAAAAGGATTTGCAAGAATTACAGGAGTAACAACGGGAAAGATAATTGACTATGGAGTGAAGGATGCCCAGAATATGGGGGCATGTATGGCTCCGGCAGCAGCAGATGTTATTTATAATCATTTAAATGATTTTGGAACCGCTCCTGATGATTATGACAAAATAATAACAGGTGATTTAGGATATGTAGGGCAGGCGATACTAATTGATTTGCTGAAACGAAAGGGAATAGATATTTCGAAAGTGCATATGGATTGTGGAATTGAAATGTTTGATAAAGAAAATCAGGATACTCATTCAGGAGGAAGTGGATGCGGATGTTCTGCGACAGTACTTACAAGTTATGTATTTAAACAACTGAAGAAAAAAGCGTGGAAGAAAATTTTATTTATCCCAACGGGTGCTTTGATGTCACCTATAAGCTTTAATCAGGGAAAGTCTGTTCCGGGAATTGCTCATCTTGTAGTGATTGAAAGTGTGTAATGATTTAGAAAATGAAATTGTAAAACGAAAATTAGGTTAGAAAGTGAGAAAAAATGATATTTTTAAAAAGTTTTTTAATAGGCGGAATAATTTGTGCATTAGTTCAGATTTTACTGGATAAAACAAAATTGTTACCGGGAAGGGTTATGGTTTTATTAGTAGTTTTAGGTACTATACTTGGTTTCTTTGGTTTATATCAGCCTTTAATTGATTGGGCAGGAGCAGGGGCAAGTGTACCTCTTATTGGATTTGGAAATAACTTATGGAAGGGAATGGCAGAACATATAGACAAGGATGGACTAATTGGAATATTTGAAGGAGGATTTACCGCAAGTGCCATTGGTATATCGGCAGCATTAATATTGAGCTATGTTGGTTCATGGTTCTTTAAATCAAAAATGCAATAGAAATAAATATATTTATGATTTATTTAATGTATAAAAAACATAAAATAAATGTTTATTTTATAAAGGAAAATGTTAATAAATTAACAAACAGACGGATAAAATGAGGTGCTGACTACATTAAAAAAAGTCAATACTTTTGATTATTAAGTTTAAACGTTGAAAATAAAGGATAGAACTTAATTTGTGCTTAAAATTATCAATCATTACTTAATTTATTAAATAAAGAACAGAAGAATAGTTGAAAAAATAAAGTCTATATAATATAATTGTAGTCATGTGAATGGCATCGGAAGATAAATTTTGACGCATTTACAAGGATTAAGTAAAAATATATTAAGGAGGACTACAAAATGTCATATGTAGACGAGGTATTAGCAAAGGTTAAAGAAAAGAATGCTAGTGAACCAGAATTTTTACAGGCAGTTGAAGAAGTATTAAATTCACTTAGACCTGTAATTGATGCAAACGAGGAAAAGTATAGAAGAGAAGCTTTACTTGAAAGAATTTGTGAACCGGAAAGACAGTTTAAGTTCAGAGTTCCTTGGGTTGATGATAAGGGACAGGTACAGGTTAACACAGGTTACAGAGTACAGTTTAACTCAGCTATTGGACCATACAAGGGTGGTTTAAGACTTCACCCATCAGTAAATATTGGTATTATTAAATTCTTAGGTTTCGAACAGATTTTCAAGAATTCACTTACAGGCCTTCCAATCGGTGGTGGTAAAGGTGGTTCTGATTTCGATCCTAAGGGAAAATCAGATAGAGAAGTTATGGCATTCTGCCAGAGCTTTATGACAGAACTTTGCAAGTATATTGGTGCTGACACTGACGTACCAGCAGGTGATATCGGAACAGGTGCAAGAGAAATCGGATACATGTTCGGTCAGTATAAGAGAATCCGTGGATTATACGAAGGTGTTCTTACAGGTAAGGGACTTACATACGGTGGTTCTTTAGCAAGAACAGAAGCTACAGGATACGGATTACTTTACTTAACACAGGAATTAATGAAAGACCATGGCGAAAGTATGGAAGGCAAGACAGTAGTTGTTTCAGGTGCTGGTAACGTTGCTATCTATGCTATTCAGAAAGCTCATCAGATGGGGGCTAAGGTTGTTACATGTTCAGATTCAACAGGTTGGATTTATGATCCTGAAGGAATCGATGTAGACCTTCTTAAAGAAGTTAAAGAAGTTAAGAGAGCAAGACTTACAGAATATGCTGCTGCAAGACCTTCAGCTGAATATCATGAAGGACGTGGAGTATGGCAGATTAAATGTGATATCGCTCTTCCATGCGCTACACAGAACGAATTACTTATCGATGATGCTAAACAGTTAGTAGCTAATGGATGTAAGGCAGTTTGTGAAGGCGCTAACATGCCTACAACAATTGATGCAACAGAATACTTACAGGAAAACGGAGTTTGGTTCGTTGGTGGTAAGGCTGCTAATGCAGGTGGTGTTGCTACATCAGCTCTTGAAATGTCACAGAACAGCGAAAGACTTTCATGGACATTTGAAGAAGTTGACGCTAAATTACAGACAATCATGGTTAACATTTACCATAACATCAGTAATGCAGCTAAGAGATACGGATTTGAAGGTAACTACGTAGTAGGTGCTAACATTGCCGGATTTGAAAAGGTTGCAGAAGCTATGGAAGCACAGGGTGTTTGCTAATTAGAAAACACATTATAATGCAATAATTGACGTTATAACGTCTTTACAGGGCTATCGTGTATGCGATAGCTCTTATTAAAATCAGTAAGAAAATTAATAAAATATATACAAAGATATTGTCCTAATGCGAATAAGATAATAAGACATTTTGATGTTAATGGAAAACATTGCCCGGCACCAATAATGGATGATAAAATATGGAAAAAGTTTAGAAAAGAAATATTAAAAAAATAAAAATACAAAGACTGTATTTTCGATAAATTTAATATTGTAGAGTAGATACGATAATATAATCAACATCTTTATTTACGGTATCGTAACAATATTAAGTGATAGCAAAAATGCAGTCTTTTAATATATTTTAATAATATCTGTTCATAGAAAAATGTAGTGTTTTTAATATATTAGATTTTACTGTTTTTTCTTCTTAATATGAATCTCCGGTATAGCTGTATCATAGTTTACAGAAGGCTGATCCTTAGTGGCTTTTAAAGTATCATCCTGCTTGTGTGTATGAATCTCAGGGATAGCTAAATTATCAATAGAAAGATTAAAGTCGTGTTTTTTATTAAATTTTTTTGATTTCTTAAACTCCATAATTACCTCCAAATACTTTATAAATAAATTTACAATTTTGTTATGAGAGTGAAACGTATCTTAATTCATTGATATTTAAATTTTTATAGTTAAATTTCAATACTTTGTAATCTACAACAGGTTGATGAAAAATGTAATAACAAGACTGTTAATAAAGTCTGCAAATAAACTACCAACAAGCGGAATTAACAAATAGGCTTTTATTGAAGGTGCATATCTGTCGCATAGAGCCTGCATGTTTGCCATTGCATTTGGTGTAGCACCCATACCGAATCCACATGTTCCCGCTGCAAGAACAGCAGCATCGTAATCCTTCCCCATAACATAGAATATAACAAAATATGTGAAAAGAAAAATTAAAATAACCTGTGCACCTAAAAGCATAACAAGTGGTAATGCCAAAGATGCTAATTGCCACAATTTAAGTGTAATCATGGCTATACCTAAGAATAATGAAAGACAAATACCACCAAGGTCATTTATTTCACCCATACATATATCAAATTTGCCTGAATATTCTCCAATATTTCTTATTAAAGCAGCTGCAATCATTGCTCCAATATAAATAGGAAATGTTAAGCCTGTTTTAGTTAACATCCATGAAAAAATAGTTCCTATACCAATAGCAAGAATCAACTGATATACTGCCATTGCATACATATTTGCATGTCTTTCATGCCTTTTTTCGTCTTCGATTAAAAGACTGTCATCTTCTGCAACAACTGTGTTCAAAAGATTTTTCTTCTCAATAAGACGACGACCAATAGGACCACCGATTAAACTTCCTGCAATTAAACCAAATGTTGCAGCAGCAGTACAAATGGTTGTAGCTCCGCTAATGTTAAAATCTTCAAGTACAGGACCAAATGCTCCGGCAGTTCCGTGTCCTCCAACCATTGGAATTGAACCGGTACACATTCCTATAAGTGGGTCTAAGCCAAGAAAATGTGACATCCCAACAGCAAGAAAATTCTGAAAAACAATAAGCGTTATAACTAGTAATAGGAAAATAAAAAGAGATTTACCACCACTTTTTAAAACCTTTAAATTGGCTTGAAAACCAACTGATGTAAAGAAAAATACCATACACACTTCACGAAGGGTATCATCAAACGAAAATTCGATTAATCCCGTTGAATGACATATACATGTAAATATGGCAAATAGCAAACCACCAATAACAGGGGCAGGAATGCAAAACTTTTCCAAAAAATAAATTTTATGCTTCAAAAACTGCCCGAGTATTAAAACGACTACTGCGATGGCAAGTGTCTGATACATATCTAATTGTATATCCATAAAACTCCTTTCCTTTGACAAATTTATTCAGATTTTACTTTTATGTTGTGCTTTTTATAATATTTTACTGCACCTGGATGAAACGGAATGGAAATACCTTTAACGGCAGAAGTTTCATCGAGCTGTAAATTCAAAGGAACGGAATATTGAAGATCCGCTGAATGTTCAAATAAAAATTCTGTTAAAGATTCTACAACGATGTCAGACAATTCGTTGCTAGCAAGTAAAACAGCCTGAACAGCTACTGTTTTTATTTCTTCAGTTTGTCCGGTATAAGTATTCGCCGGAATTGTATAGTCAACATAAGTATCGTAAGCAGATTCAAGTTTTTTAGAACATGAATCGCTAATGCTTAAAAATTTAATAGGACATTGTTGCGCTAATTCTTCTATTATTGTTGTGCGCAATCCTGCAGTACAGAAAAATGCATCAATTTCACCGGATTGTAATTTGCCGGCGGCAGTAGTATAGTCATAATTTAAAGTGTCTACTAGTTTGTCTGATAAGCCGTTAAGTTGTAAAATTAAATTAGCAGTCTGCTCAGTACCTGAATCACTTTCACCGATGCTGACTTTTTTACCTAGTAAATCATCGATTGAATTTATGCCTGAATCATTGTGAACAACAATCTGGCAAGCTTCAGGGTATAATGCTGCGATTGCCTTGTAACCAGAACACTGGGTACTGACAAACATTCCGGTTCCGTTATAGGCATCATTAATTAAATCAGCCTGAGCAATTCCCATTTCAATATAATTTTTAGATAATAATCGTATGTTTGCTGCTGAACCGGCAGTAGATTTTACTTCAAAGTTAAACTTATCGTTTTCTTTAGAAGCAAGTTCCGTGAACGCATTTCCAAAAGTATAATACATTCCACCAATACCGGCAGAGCCAAAGCGAATTTTTTCATTTTTAATGCCGCAGCCTGATAACATAAGTGTTGTGAGGCTAAGTAAAATACATAAAAATTTTTTCAAATTAAGATTCTCCTTTACATAAATTTAGGACATACCTGATTAATATTTTACAATAAAATAAAGTTAAATGGAATGAAAAAATAAGAAATAGGAAGAAAAAATAAAAAACAGGATAAAAAGAAAAGTACACATATGCGCTATTTTAATCAAATATCTTGACCAAAGTAGTAAAATGAAATATACTATATTAAATCCACAAAATATGCTGTTGAAAAGAATAATTTTTGATTGGTATATATATAACTTTAACGTAGAACAACAGGTACATATAATGTACCTGTTGTTCTACGTTTAGGAAAAGTTAGTTGTTGAAAACAAATATAATATGAGTCTAATTTTGATAAGTGTTAAATAATATTAAAAGAGTGCAGATATAGATGTTTAAGAAATAAATATTAGTTGTTGGTAAAAAGCATATCATTTTATAAAAGCAATATCATAATATTAGATGAAAATAATTTTTTAGAGGAATAGAAAATGGTTACAGCATTGGCTAGAATTTTTTTGAAAGACGTAAAGATGAATGATTCTCAAGGAAGAAAAGCATATGGCACATTGTGTAGTGTAGTTGGAATTTTTTTAAACATATGTTTATTTGTTGGAAAATATTTTGCAGGAGTGTTAACGGGTGCAATTTCAATTACAGCAGATGCATTTAACAATTTGTCAGATGCAGGTTCATCAATAATAACATTAGTAGGCTTTTGGTTTGCAGGAAAGAAACCTGATACAGAGCATCCGTTTGGACATGGGAGATTTGAATATGTATCAGGAATGGCAGTTTCCTGCCTGATAATATTAATGGGACTTGAACTAGCAAAGAGTTCTGTTGATAAAATTATTCATCCACAGGAATTAGAATCTAGTATTTTGGCTATAACAATATTACTTATATCTATTTGTGTAAAATTGTATATGGCATTTTACAATACGGGTATAGGAAAGAAAATAGATTCAGTAACAATGAAAGCAACAGCAATAGACAGCTTAAGTGATTCCGTGGCTACAACAGTAGTATTAATATGTGTACTTGTTAATATGAAGTTTGGAATAAATATAGATGGTATATGCGGACTTTTAGTAGCAATTTTGATTATATATGCAGGAATTGGTGCGTTTAAAGATACGATATCTCCGCTTTTAGGTAAAATACCAGAGCCTGAACTTGTGGACAAAATTCGTGATATTGTAATGAAACATGAATTAGTATACGGAATTCATGATTTGGTTGTTCATGATTATGGCCCGGGTAGAATGATGATTTCACTGCACACAGAAGTTCCCGGAAATGAAAATGTATATAAATTACATGACATGATAGACAATATTGAATCTGAACTACAGGAAAAAATAGGATGTGAGGCAGTAATTCACATGGATCCGATTGAAGTTGATAATCAGGTGGTTACAGATACAAGAAGTAAAGTTGAAAACATAGTTAAAAGTATAGATGAACATATGTCCATACATGATTTTAGAATGATAACAGGAGATACACATACAAATCTTATATTTGATGTTGTTGTTCCATTTTGTGTAGAAAAGAAACATGATGAAATAAAAAATAATATTGAAGAGAAGATAAGTGAACTTGATGATAAATATAGAGTTGTGATGAAAATAGAAGAAGATTATATTGGAAATTAACAAATCTGTATCAAAAGTAAAGTAAAATAGTTTGAAATAAAAATGGGAAGATATTCTATAAAGAAAATGTGTATTAATATAAAAAATAAGAGACTATGTAATAATATATATTAAAATATTAGAAACATATTTGCAAAACAGAATTAAATGTGTTACCATTTAAAGTCGACGTCAAAAAGTAAAAGTGTCTTTGTGATGTTTTTATTTTTTGACGTTTTTTGCTTTTTATAACAGAGAAAATTTATATTTATAAAAGTTTATTTTTTATAAAATTAATATTGAGAAAGGAAAAGTAAGGATGAAGTTTCAGGAATTAAATATATCAGATGAAATAAAGAAAGCAGTAAAAGATTTAGGATATGAAGAAGCAACTCCAATACAGGAAAAAAGCATTCCGGCAATTATGGAAGGAAAAGATGTAATAGGATTTAGCCAGACGGGAAGTGGAAAGACTGCTTCATTTGGAATACCGGCGATAGAACTTGTAGATATGACAATGAACAAAAAATTAAATCAGGTTCTTATACTATGCCCAACAAGAGAATTAGCATTGCAGGCAGCAGAAGAATTAAGAAAATTTGCAAAATACATAAAAGGATTAAATGTAGTATCTATATTCGGAGGGCAGAACATAGAAAGACAGTTTAAACATTTGCGTGAAGGAAGTCATATTGTAGTTGGAACACCGGGAAGAGTTATGGACCATATCCGTAGAAAAAGCCTTAAATTAGAACAGTTAAAGATGGTCGTGTTAGATGAAGCGGATGAAATGCTTAATATGGGATTTAGAGAAGATATTGAAACTATATTAAAGGCTACACCTGATGACAGACAGACAATTCTGTTTTCAGCTACAATGCCAAAGGAAATATTAGATATTACAAATAATTATCAGAAAAATCCTGAATTAATTAAAATAAAAAATAAGCAAATGACTGTAGACAGTATCGAACAAAGATTTTATCTTGTAGATAAAAATAAAAAGAAAAGTGCTACAGCATTGTTGCTTAGATATTACAGACCAAAACTTGCAATTATTTTTTGTAATACGAAGAGAATGGTTGATGAGTTGGTAGATTTCCTTGGAAAAAATAAATTTTTAGCACAGGGGTTACATGGTGATGTAAAACAGCAACAGCGAACAAATGTAATGAACCAGTTTAAGAAAGGTACATTTAATATTCTTGTTGCAACAGATGTGGCAGCAAGAGGAATTGATGTTAACAATCTTGATATTGTAATTAATTATGATTTACCTGAAGATAATGAATATTATGTTCATAGAATCGGAAGAACCGGAAGAGCAGGAAATGAAGGAAAATCATTTACATTAATAGATGGAAGAAAACAACTAGAAGATTTACGATACATTGAAAGATATGCTAAATGTGAAATTATTGAAAGTAAACTTCCGACAGTTGATGAAATAAAAACTCAGGATTATCAGCGAAACATTAACAGATTAAAGAAATTTATGGATAAGCACAATAGTTCAAATCAAAAAGAAATTGTTGAAATGTTAATTGAAGAAGGATATTCTTTGGAAAAAATTACTTTAGCATTAATGGATATGATGAATAGAAAAAATAATGATTATAGCGGCTTATCAGATGTTAAACCACTTGTAATTGTACGAAAAGAAAGAAAAAATAATGGTATAGGTAGAAAAAATAAAGCAGTAAAGAACAGACGTACAGAAAATGGGAAACAAACAGAGAAAGGAAGAAAGAACATATATAATAGAAAAAATAGTGAAGCAGAAAAGAAGAAATATAATGGTAAAAATAATGAATCAGATAAAAAAAGAAGAAAAAAGGGATTTGTAGAATCCGAAAATAGTAGCAGAAAATTTACAGAAAAAAAGAATAAAAAATCTGAAACAAACAAAAGAAAAAATAAACAAAAATAACGTAAAAATTTTGTAAAATAATTTATGGAAAATCTAAAACATAAAGGCTGCAAATGTTGACATAACAACCTAAAAGGAGTAACATTAATAAGTGATAATAGAATAAATGACCGAAGTAAAAATGCTGTTAGAATGAGAAATTTATGTTTCGCACTGATAGCATTTTATTTTATAAAAATTATGAATTAATACGAAAATTTCAGATTTGATTAGATATAAATTGCAACGTAAAAATAATTTGTAAGGAGGTAAATTTGCAAGCTAAACAATCCGGAATGTAATTAAAGGAGAAAAATTGAAATTAGAGAATAGTAAAAATAGTCATTTAGGACGAATGATGGGGAGTTTATCATTAGGGGTGATGATATTTGCTGTTGCTCTAGCAGTATTGATGAATATACAGACGACGAGAAAGAGAGTTTCGGAACAAACTGCACAGTATATAAAGATAAGTACCATGCAGAATGAACAGATAATAGACCGTCTGTTAGTTGATGCAAAGGAAAGTATTAAATCAATAGGTAAATTATTTGGACAAATTATTGATGAGAACGGAAATGTAACAGCACATGATATAGAATCGCTTAATCAGAATGTAAGTTTTGAAAGTCTGATTTATGTAAATAAACATGGAATAGGAATTGACCAGAATAATATCGAATATGCATTTGCAGATGCAACAGCGTATTATGATGCGTTAAAAGGTGATACGGTTATAGCATTAAATCCATTAGGTAATTCTGATATGCAAAACAGAATATGCTTCTTTGCCCCGGTAGAGAAGGACGGAGAGATAGCGGGAGTATTAGTAGGAAATTTTGATGATGCAACATTAAAGAAATTTATGAATACAAAACTGTTTGGTTATACTTCAACAGCGTTTATTTGTAGTGAATCAGGAGAAATAGTTGCAAATTCAGTAGGTATTTTACAAAGAACAACATTAACAAGTTACCTTAAAGAACACAATCTGATGGATGATAATGGTATAGCGGAATTAAGAAACAGCTTAAAGAACAAAAATCAATATGCATTTGAAATACATGGTAAAAATTATGAATCAAGTGCATATATGATGAGGCTTGAAAACAGTGGTCTTATTTTAGTTCAGGCATTCCCTGTTGAGGCTACGAATAAACTGAATGCAACTGCCAATAAGGATAGTTGGAGACTTGTAACTATTTTAGCGGTATTTTTCATTATTTATTTAATAGGAACGGTTGTGTTTAATGTAAAAAAACAACGTAATATAATGAATGAAAAAGAATCTGTTGAGAATATTGTAACTGCAATAACGCAGATGTTTGATAGATTTATTTTAGTAGATTTAGATGAAGATAAATACGAATATATAATAGAAGATGAAAATAAAAAGCTACCCGGAATCGGATTTGAAGGTAGTTATGGCGATATCCTTCAGAATATATTTAGCAAATGTTTTAAAAATGATGAAAAGCATACATCAGTAGATACGATGTTGCAAAGAGAAAAACTTATAGAACAATTAGATTTTGGAAAAGATAGTTTTAGCCTTGAATATTCAGAAGAATTTGATACAGATAATGAATTTAGATGGACAAATCTGGCTGTTCTTTGTGTAGAAAGAAGAAGAGGTGTACCTACAAAGGTATTAATGGCATCTCAGGACGAAACGGAACTAAAGAAAAAAGAAGTCCGTGATCAGGAAGCACTTAGAGAAGCGTATCAGGCAGCAGAAAATGCAAGTAATGCAAAAAGTGATTTCTTATCAAAAATGTCTCATGATATAAGAACTCCTATGAACGCCATTATTGGAATGACGGCTCTTGCAGGAAGTTATATAGATGATAAAGACAGAATGTTAGAATGCTTAAAGAAGATTACTTCTTCAAGCAAACTTTTGCTTGGATTAATCAATGAAGTTTTGGATATGTCCAGAATTGAATCAGGTAATATTAAACTTGTGGATGAAGATATTGAGTTATCAGTATTGCTTGAAGACGTCCTTGAATTGGTAAAGGGCGATGTGAAAAATAAGAATCTTGATTTGAATGTGTCGATAGAAAATATGAAGCATGAAAAGGTTATAGGCGACAGTATTCGAATACAGAAGATATTTACCAATATTATAAGCAATTCAATTAAGTATACTCCAAATGGAGGAAAAATTAGTATTACGGTAAATGAAAAACCTACACATAGCAAGTCAACGTCCTGTTTTGAATTTATATTTGAAGACACAGGAATTGGTATGTCTAAAGAATTTGTGAAGAAAATATTTGTTCCATTTGAAAGGGCAGAAGACAGCCGAATTGATAAGATTCAGGGTACCGGTTTAGGAATGGCTATTGTTAATAACATAATTCACATGATGGGTGGAGAAATTCAGGTCGAAAGTGAAATAAACAAAGGTTCCAGGTTTACCGTTACAATGGTTCTAAAGTTACAGGATGATAAAGAGGAAACAGATAAGGAATTAATAAACTTAAAGGTTTTAGTTGTTGACGATGAAAAAGTTGTATGTGATTC
Organism: Eubacterium sp. CAG:156; assembly: GCF_000434315.1. Classification (NCBI taxonomy): domain Bacteria; kingdom Bacillati; phylum Bacillota; class Clostridia; order Eubacteriales; family Eubacteriaceae; genus Eubacterium; species Eubacterium sp. CAG:156. The sequence goes on from NZ_FR878142.1 coordinate 84,888, forward strand.
AACGTGCAAAGTTTTAAATTCTATTGGAATGAACAGCGAAGGTGTTACAACAGGAAAAGAAGCCGTTACAAGAGTTGTTGAAGAACATGAAAAGAATGATGATTTTTATGCAGCTATAATTGACTGGAATATGCCGGAAATGAACGGAATAGAAACAACAAAAGAGATAAGAAAAGCTGTTGGAAAAGATGTTCCGATAATAATTATGTCGGCATATGACTGGAGCGATATAGAAGAAGAAGCAAAAGCAGCCGGTGTTAATGCATTCATTTCTAAACCGTTGTTTAAGTCAAGGCTTACGACGACATTTAAGCAATTGCTTAATAATAATCAGGAAGAAGAGAATCCGCTATCTGTACTTAAGAATGAAGACTATAGTAATCGTAGAGCACTTGTAGTTGAAGACAATGAACTTAATGCAGAGATTATGAGAGAAATGCTTAATATGACTGGAATCAAAGTAGACCGTGCAGAAAATGGTAAAGTTGCAGTTGAAAAATTGGAAAGCGAACCTGAGAATTATTACGATATTGTGTTCATGGATATACAGATGCCGATTATGAATGGATATCAGGCTGCAGAAGCAATTCGACAAATGGATCAGAGAAAAGATGTTCATACAATTCCAATTATAGCAGTAACAGCGAATGCGTTTGTGGAAGATATTCTTACAGCAAAAGCAGCAGGAATGAATGAACATATAGCTAAACCTGTAGATATAAAAGAATTAGATGAGATACTACAAAAATGGCTGTAGATTAGCTTATAAGAAAAATTAAATACGGTTTATAGTATCATTTAATACATAAAAATGCGTAGTGTAAATTGAAACACTACGCATTTTTATTTGTATATTGTAAGACAAAGTTTATAAACTTAATTTTCAAATAAAACATTGTTTTATTTGTGGTTCTTTGTTTATTATTCTTTAGCACCATTAGAACCGGAAGAGCCATCATTTGAGCTACCTGAACCGTCTTTAGCATCATCAGAACCTGACGAATCAGAAGAACCACTTGAAACTGAAGTCTTTCTGTCAGCAGCATTGTCAGCAGCATTTGCCGAGCCAACTGTTACAGTCCCTGAGGTTGTTGCTTCTGTAGATGATTCGTTAGTAGTCTTTTTAGGAGTACCATAATGATAACTACATTTATTTGTTGGTGCAGTATCTTTTGAAAAATACTCTGTATAAGTATGAGGACATACGCCTTCGATTGCTAATGCACCTGATGATGAACAAAGAGTAACTTCTTCAACATCATCACTCATTTCAAAATCCTTAATTTTATAGCCCTTAACCTGATCAATTTGGCTCATAATTTTTGACCATAATCTTTCATGATATGCTTGATCGGAACCAAGCTCCTTGTTTTCATCATATCCTGTCCAAATTGATGCAGTAAGATATGGTGTATATCCGCAGAACCATAAGTCGTAAGCACTTGAAGTTGTACCTGTTTTACCTGAAACAGGCATTCCGTCTGTAAGCGCACATGCTTTACCTGTACCTTCAGTAATAACACTTGTCATTCCCTGAGTTAAAAGTGAAGCAGTAGATGACTTAAGAACTGTATGTGTAGTAGGAGTAGTATTGTCTAATAATATTCTTCCGTTACTATCAACTACTTTTGAATAAAATACAGGTCTTGTATAAGTTCCCTGATTTGCGATTGTTGCATATGCAGCAGTTATTTCCAAATTAGTAATACCATCAGTAATACCACCAAGTGCTAAAGGCTGTTGAATATCAGAAACAACTGAACCGTCTTTTTCAGTTCTGTTTTGAACTAATGTTGTAAAACCAAAATTTAATAAATAATCAAAGCCAAGTTGCGGTGTAATTTCTGTAAGTGTTTTTACGGCACATACATTCATGGAATCAGCTATAGCCTTTCTGACTGTAACAGTACCACGGTAACCGCTATACCAGTTTTTAACAGGACGTCCATTAGAATAATTAAAAGGTTCATCCTTTATTTTAGTAGTTAAAGTATATCCCATTGTATCAATTGCCGGTGCATAGGTTGATAAAACTTTAAATGTTGAACCCGGCTGTCTTGTTGATTGAGTAGCACGGTCAAGACCTAAACTAACCTTCTTAGAACCTCTTCCACCAACAATAGCTTTAACGTATCCTGTATATTGGTCCATAACTGTGAATGAAGCCTGAGGTTGAGGAGTGTAATATAAAGTTTCATATTCAACATCATCATCAGCTAATCCATCAGGATATAAATATTTTTTATATTGTTTTACACATTCTTTTGCAGCTTCTTTTGTTGAAAAAATTAATTTAAAAGAAGATTCGTTCAAAAGAACTTTGTGATAATAATTGATGTAACTTTCTGAATAGTTTTCAGTTGTTCCATCAGCGTGCTGAATTGTCCATGCCCAGTTAATGGAATAAGAAACTGTATTGGGATAGTTTTCAGCGTTTGATAATTCTTTATTGCAAATTTTTTGGATTTTTGAATCCTGAGTAGTGTAAATTTTTAAACCACCACTATATACGGCGTTATAAGCCTGAGTATAAGTATAACCTTTTTGTTCCTGTAAATCGCTCATAACCTGAGAAACCACTTCATCAACAAAGTAAGAGTAAACATTGTTGCTCTGAGTAATCTGATTATCTACAGACTGAATACGACTGTATACATCATCTTTCATAGCCTCATTATATTCATCTTTAGTTATATGACTGGCATCTAGCATATTTTTTAGAATTTTCTTCCTACGTTTAGCGTTAGCCTTCGGGTGATATATAGGGTTGTAAGCAGCCGGATTCTGTGTGATTCCGGCAATTACGGCACATTCTGATAAAGTTAAATCACTGACATCTTTATCAAAATATCTATGGGAAGCAGCCTGAACTCCTAATGTATTAGAACCAAGATTGATTGTATTCAAATATGTTTCAAGGATAGTTTCTTTTTTAGTAACTTTTTCAAGTTGAATTGCAAGATACTGTTCCTGAAGTTTACGTTTGACCTGATCACCTAAAGTTTCCTCTGAAGTCCAATCAGTAAAAACATTATTCTTTAAAACCTGTTGTGTAATAGTGCTTGCACCTTCGGAAGGGTTTAAAGTTGTAATTGCTACAACAACAGCTCGTCCGATACCCTGAATATCAATACCGTTATGTTCATAAAAACGGGCATCCTCAGTATCGATAAAAGCCCATTTTAAATTATCAGGTACCTGATCAATTGAAACCTTTATTCTGTTAGAACCGGAAGTGACAAGTTTTGCAATTTCCTTTTCTTTATTATTATAAACAGTTGTTGAATAAGAAGAAGGTACAATTGATACATCTTGAATATCAGGTGCAGCATCAATAATTCCACGAACAATACCAAAAACAAGGGCACATCCCGTTATACATATTAAAAGCAAAATGTATAATAAAATCTTGAAAAATACCACTAAACTCTTTTTTGAAAGACGTTGACCGGTTGAAACAAGATTCTTTTGTTTAGATATTGTTTCTCTATAACCATAGTTCATAAATAATCCTCCTATCCGCTACATTATAGCAAAAGTATATATTTTTATAAAGTAAAAAAGAAAAATATAAGACAAAATTCATAAATTTATCGAGAACAATGTTGAAATATAAAATATTACCTATTAAAATATACCTAAATAATTTAGAAAAACACCAAATCCTTTTTGAGACGGATGGCATATTTAATTAAAAAACGCTCGCGCTGCTTGACACTCGTAGCGGTTCTAAACCTCCATCTCATATTTTCCTTAGGACTTATGTTCCTAAGAAAAATATAGCTGTCGCTTTGAACCGACGGCGTCAAATGCATTTTAATTAAATATGCCATCCGTCTCAACTTAGATTTAGTGTATTTCTAAAAAGTTTATGGGAGCATTTTAATGAGTGAATATAAAATAGTTGCAAAACCGGGAGTTGGTGAGTTCGTGGATAAAAAATCCAGGTTTATTGCGCATGTATATGCAATAGATTCGGAAGAGCAGGCTCAAGGATATATAGAAGAATTAAAGAAAAAATATTGGGACGCAAGACATAACTGCTATGGATACGTACTAGGTAAAAATAATGAAACGCAGAGATTCTCAGATGATGGAGAACCAAGTGGAACGGCAGGAAAACCAATATTAGAAGTTATAAAAGGAAATGATATCCATAATATTTTAATTGTTGTGACAAGATATTTTGGAGGAACTCTGCTTGGAACGGGTGGTTTAATAAGAGCTTATACAAAATCTTCTCAGGATGGAATTGAAAATGCTTCTATTGTATGCAAAATTCAGGGAATAAGAACAAAAATAGAAACTGATTACAATGGCATTGGAAAGATTCAATATATTGCTGCAAGCATGGGAATAAAAAACATAGATACAATTTACACTGAAAAAGTCATAATTGATATCACGGTTAAGAAGGAAGATTATGACGGATTTGAAAAGAAAGTTGTAGAAGCGACAAATGGAAAAGCAGTATTTGGAGAAAGAGAAGAAGCAGAATTTGTTGAAGGTGAGTGAAGATAGGCTTGCTTATAAAGTTAAGTATATAAATAAAAATATAACATAGCTACAAAAGAAAATGACTTGAAAGCAACAAAGGAACATAAAATTAGAATCGGACAAATTGAAACAAAACTATGATAAACAGATAGACATATAAAAGCAGATAGACTTAAAAATTATTGAAAACGATGTTTCTATGTGGTAAAATGAACATTTGTGATACAATAAACAAAGATTTATTTAAGTAGGAAAGAGAAAAAATGATTAGAGAAGATGTAAGAAACATAGCTATTATAGCTCACGTTGACCACGGTAAAACAACTTTAGTAGATGAATTGTTAAAGCAGAGTGGTGTTTTTAGAGAAAATCAGGAAGTAGCAGAAAGAGTAATGGACTCAAATGATATTGAAAGAGAAAGAGGTATTACAATTCTTTCAAAAAATACTGCCGTAACATATAAGGATACAAAAATTAATATTATTGATACACCGGGACATGCTGACTTTGGTGGAGAAGTAGAACGTGTACTTAAGATGGTAAACGGTGTTGTTCTTGTTGTAGATGCATTTGAAGGTGCAATGCCACAGACAAGATTCGTTCTTCAGAAAGCATTAGAACTTCAGCTTCCTGTTATTGTATGTATAAATAAGATTGACAGACCGGAAGCAAGACCTTTAGAAGTAATAGATGAAGTATTAGAATTATTTATAGAATTAGATGCAAATGAAGAACAGTTAGACTGCCCATTTGTATTTGCTTCAGCAAAACAGGGATTTGCAACATTAGATTTAGATAAGCAGACAACAGACATGAAAGACTTATTTGATACTATCGTTGATTATATCCCTGCACCACAGGGCGATCCTGATGCAGATACACAGGTATTAATCAGTACAATTGATTACAATGAATATGTTGGTAGAATCGGTGTTGGTAAGATTGATAACGGTACTTTAAAGATTAATCAGGACGTAGCTTTAGTTAACCATCATGAACCAGATAAAATGGAGAAGGTTAAAATTACAAAGTTATATGAATTTGACGGATTAAATAAAATAGAAGTTAAGGAAGCAACAGTAGGTTCAATTGTTGCTATTGCAGGAATTACAGATCTTCATATTGGAGATACACTTTGTTCATTAGATAATCCTGTAGCAATTCCATTCCAGAAGATTTCAGAACCTACAATTTCTATGCATTTTATGGTAAATGATAGTCCGCTTGCAGGTCAGGAAGGTAAATTTATTACTTCAAGACATTTAAGAGACAGATTGTTTAGAGAATTGAATACAGACGTAAGTTTAAGAGTGGAAGAAACAGAATCAACAGACTCTTTCAAAGTATCAGGAAGAGGAGAACTTCATCTTTCAGTATTAATCGAAAATATGAGAAGAGAAGGATATGAATTTGCAGTAAGTAAAGCTGAAGTTATTTATAAAGAAGATGAAAGAGGTAAGAAATTAGAGCCTATGGAAATCTGCTATATTGATGTGCCTGAAGAATTTGCAGGAACAATCATTCAGAGATTAAGTGACCGTAAAGGCGAACTTCAGGGGATGGCTCCAACAAATGGTGGCTATACAAGATTGGAATTTTCAATTCCTTCAAGAGGATTAATTGGTTACAGAGGTCAGTTTATGACTGATACAAAAGGTAACGGAATTATGAATACAGTATTTGACGGATATGGTCCATACAAGGGAGATGTTCAGTATAGAAAACAAGGCTCATTAATTGCATTTGAAGCAGGTGAAGCTATTACTTATGGATTATTCAACGCTCAGGAAAGAGGAACATTATTTATCGGACCTGGTGAAAAAGTTTATGCAGGTATGATAGTTGGTCAGACAGGAAAAGCAGAAGATATCGAAGTTAACGTATGTAAGACAAAACATTTGTCAAATACAAGAACATCAAGTTCAGATGAAGCTTTAAGACTTGTACCAAAGAAAGTATTAAGCTTAGAGCAGTCACTTGAATATATTGATACTGATGAACTTTTAGAGATTACACCTGAAAGTCTTAGAATTAGAAAGAAAATTCTTGACCCAACAATGAGAAAGAGAGCGCAAAGAAATAAATAAAATTATAATTTGCAAATCAATAAGAAACGATTACCTATGATTTATGTCATGAGTAATCGTTTTATTATTTTTGTGAAAATAAAGTGAAAGGCATAGTTTGGCTTCAGTTTATTAATTTTGAAGAAATCACGCTATGAAACAGAAATAAAATTAAAAAAGTAGAAACAGAAATAAAATTAAAAAAAGTAGTTGATTTTTATTTGGAAATATAATAAAATCAATTTGGCTATAAATGATTTGTAACATTACACGATATTAAGTGTAAAGGGGTACAAACCAATGAATTATGAGAATTTTGTTAAGGAAATTCACGGGGAATTTGAAATGCTTGCTGAAAGAAAAGGTCTTTCAGGAAGAGTTGTTATTAGGGATGTAGTAAAGAATAACAATGTACATCTAAAATCTATAAGTGTTGTTAATGATGAAAATCGGGCAACGCCAACAATCTATTTGGAATCTTACTATGAAGAATTTTGTCAGGGAAAGGATATTTCAGATATAGCAAATGAGATATTTGAAATGTATATTATGAATTCCTGTGGACTAAATTTTAGTATGGAAGATTTTATGAACTATTCCTATATAAAGAATAAAATAGCATATAAAGTAATTAATTACGATATGAACAGGGAGATGCTTAAGACTGTTCCACATTTACATATTTTAGATTTGGCAATTGTGTTTAATATTGTGATAGAAGAAGATGCGTATAATTCAGTTACTGCGATGATTAAGAAAGAACATTTAGATATGTGGCAAGTCAGCAAAAAAGAAATTGAAGAAGTAGCGTTAACTAATACACCTGAATTAATGCCTCCGGTTATAATGAGAATGGAAGATTTACTTGCTGAGATGATTATTAATGATATTTCGATGCAATGGGATGATGAGGATGAACAGGAACAATGGGATTTTGTTAAAGAAGATTGTGCTTATGGTGGACATCCGAAAGAAAAAGTGTCAGAATATGTACGTGAAGAAATTGAAAAAATGAAATATGATGATAAGATTGATATGTATGTTCTGACAAATGAAAAAAGAATTAATGGTGCAGGAACGATGTTTTATGATGGATTACTTAAGAAGTTTGCGGATAAAATAGAAAAAGATTTAATAATAATTCCAAGTTCTGTTCATGAAGTAATATTGATACCAAAAGATAATGAAATTTCAGATGAAGAAATAAATGAGATGATTGGTGAAGTTAATGAAAATGAATTAGAAACAGTTGAAATTTTATCAAATCATATGTATTTATACTGCAGAAGAGACGACAGAATATACATGTAAAATAAAAAAGGACAACAGTTAATTTGACAACGGTTGTCCTTTTTTATGGTATAAAATAAATAAACTATCTATATTCTAAATTATCTAATTCACGCTGAAGTGCATACATATTATTTCTTACTTCGTCAATTTTAGCTGTATATTGATTGAAAAATTCAACCTCTTCTTCATCTGGATCGCGCTGCTCGAGAATAGCCTGTACTATCGCAGACTGTGAACGTGAACGTTTAGATTCAAGTAGAGTGATTTCATCTTTACATTTTTTAATACCTTTACGTAATTTTGATTTCTTAAACATAGTCCATTCTCCTTTATAAATAGTTTACATTGTAAACTAAAATATTAATTAAATCCTAGCAAAACCTCTTTTTAAATTGTATCAAATTAAAAGGCATAATGCAATAAATATATGGCTCTTTGTCAAGAGTGGGGGTAAAAAGATTTTTGACACAGTTGTGAACCATTGTTCACAACTGTGTTTTCTCTTTTAAGCAGAAGTCATAAGGATTCTATTCCTAAAGTTCTCAAAATTTCTATATCCGTAAGCATTTCGCTTAATTACTTTAATCTTGTTGTTGGTTCCTTCTGTAAATCCGTTGGAATAAGGACAGTCAAAAGCATTCAGTATGTATTTGGCCCAGTTTGATAACATTGTTAATGTAGCGTTGAATTCTTCCAGTTCGCTTGCCTGCACTGATAGTATAAATTTTCTAAGTTTCCTATAAGCTTCATCCCTGTTTTTAGATTCCATAAAGTCATAGAACTGTTCTTTTAAATAATAAGCTACAGCTAAGTCATTTGACTGCATAAGCATGACTTCCAATGCCTGCTTACTTTTCAATAATGAGATAACAATATTCGCCGGCTTCTCTTAAAATACTTACGCTTTGAAGGATGCATATCCTTTTGAATACGTTTTCTTACATTTTCTAAAGCCCAGGTAATATATCTGACCACATGAAACCTGTCAATGACTATGTTTGCATTAGGAAAATAAGTTTCTGCAATGTCTCGATAAACATAGTTCATATCTATAATAAAATATCGTACATCTTTTCTGTTTTGAAATTCTAATAGATAATCCTTCAGTTTATATTGAGTTCTTGAAGGAAGAATATCAAATATTTTATGATTTTTCGGATCCGTTAGTATTGCCTGAAACTTCTCGCCACCGGCGTTTCCTTTGAATTCATCAATGGATAAAACTTGTGGAAGAACAGAAGGTTTAGGGTATTTAATATCTTCCATTCTTCTAAAAATAGTAGAAGGTGATATTCCAACCTGCCGGGCTACTGCAGAAACATTTTGAGCCTCTTTAAGCATATTTATAGCAAGAAAATTTAGTCTGTTTGTAATTCTGCAATGCTTAGGAAGTAAAGTAAAGTTCTCGTTGAAATGTTTGCCACAACAATCACAGTGATATCTTCTTTTTGAGTAATGAAGATACGTGTTTTTACCCATTATTGGTGCATCTTTTATAATTGAAGGACGATAGTCATGAACTTTATTTGTCACTGCACCACAACATGGACAAACGTGATCACGACGTTCAATTTTAAAGTAAATATGCATTTCTTCTGGATATGATTCAACATTTGTTATAATTAAGTCTTTTATTTCTAGGATATTTGATATAAAATCATTGTTAGGCATAGGCAATCTCCTTTCGGTTATTTTGTGGTGATTTAATTATAAAGGTTATAGGTTCCTGTGCCTACTTTTTTTACTTAAAAATTAAAAAGGCTCTAAACCTTACCCACCCCAAGTAAAGTTTAGAGCCTTTATTTTGCTTTTTATAACTGAAAATAGTGAAAAACAATGGGAAATTATCGAATTATGGATAATAATAATTGAGTTAAATGTGAATTTGTAAAAAACGCGCCTAACAGGAGTCGAACCTGCGTTACCGCCTCCGGAGGGCGGCGCTCTATCCACTAAGCTATAGGCGCATAAAAATATAATACAGGAATCTTAAGAAAATATCAAATATTTTTGTTGTATAATAAATAGTGTCGTATTGAATTTGGAGAAATAATTTGATATAGTTTAAGGAGGTTTTGTTTAAAATAATATAGAAATATTTAAATAAAATTATGTATTGGACAATGAGTATTGGAAAACGACAACAGGAAGTCGATAGAAATACAAAGATAATACAAGGAGCATTTAATAATGGGCTTTAAAAGTAATGGAATAAATGATTTTGATATAGAAGCATTAAAAAGAGAACAGGAAGAAAAGAAGAGATTAGCTAAGCTTGAAGAAGAAAGAGCAGCAGCTGAGAAGAAAAGACTTGAAGAAGAAGCTTTAAAACAGCAGGAATTACAGAAGCAGGAAGAGCAGGCAATTTCTAATGACACAGAAGTTGTTGAACTTCAGGATACACCTGACGGATTAACAATGATGGGTGAAGATGGCAATGAAATTTCAATAGATAAAGAACAGAATGGTAATCCGGTAGATGTATCAACAGATATAACAGAAGATACAGTATCTGAATCACAGACATCAGATACAGTTATAAATGATACAGAAAGCGAAGATGAAATTAAGTCGGAAGAGGCTACGCTTGAAACGTTAGATAATGCATATTTAGATGAAGTGATGAAACAGCAGCCGGAGGAAGAAGAACCTCAGGATGAAGTAAGTAGATTGTTAAAGCAGATTTATGCTGATGAAGAAGCTGCCAAAAAGGCAAAGAAAGCCAAAGAGGAAAAAGAAGAAAAAGAAAAGAAACAAAAAGGAAAAAAGAAAAAGAAGAAAAAAAGTGCTAAGAATAATAATCAAAAAGCCGGATATAGTCATTCAATATATGGAGAAAATGATGATGATGACTACGATGATGACGATAAAGGTATTAGCAGATTTATTCCTGTAATAGGAATTGTTGTGGTAGTTATAGCGGTAATTGCACTTATAGCAGTTGGAATTAACGCAACAAATTATAAGAAAAATGACGAACCTGAAACAACATCATATGATCAGGCAAGCAATCCATTACAGGAAGATTCATATGAAGATATCTCTGATGTTGTAAAACTTTACTATCAGGCAAAGGCAGCAGGTGATGTTAATGCATTAGCACAATATGTAGACAATATGGATGGTATTACTGAGGATAGCTTAGCAGAAGAATCATCTTATATAACAGGATATTCAGATATAACATGCTATACAAAGAATGGATTATATGCTAACACATATGTAGTATTTGTAAGATATTCATTACAGATTAAGAATATTGCAACTCCAGCACCTGGAATCTCTATACTATATGTAATCAGAGATGATGAAACGGGGAATATTTATATTCATAATGGAGTTACAGATAAAGAAGTTCTTGATTATATTAGTATGATTTCTCAGGATGACGATGTTGTAGCATTGTATACGGAAGTTAACAATTCATTAAATGATGCATTGAATGCAGATGGAGATTTAAAGAATTTCTACGATGCACTTGCAGCTAAGAACAATGCAAATCAGAGTACAGATGATGGAGCAGCTCAGTAGCATTTGAAAGTTAGAAACTTTAGAGATATATAAAGAGAGAACAAAATGAATAATATATGCTATATAGTTGGTGCCGGGGATAATACCGGCACCAATTTTACAAAAAAAGAAAATGATTATGTAATAGCAGTGGATGGCGGATATAAGATTGTTAAAAAATTAGGAATTAGTCCTGATTTGACATTAGGAGATTTTGATTCATTAGGTTATGTTCCTGATGAATTAAATATAAAGACTTTTCAAGTAGAAAAAGATTATACAGATACAATGATTGCCGTTATGGAAGCTATTAAGCTAGGATATACAGATATTAGAATTTACGGTGGTACAGGTGGAAGAGCTGACCATACATTTGCAAATATACAGACTTTGCTTTATGGTGCAAAAAAAGGTGCAGATATGCGTATGGTAGATAGCGATAGAGTTTACAACGTAATAAATGATTCTAAAATCATATTAAAAAATAGAATTTGCGTAAATCTGTCCATTTTTGCTTTAGGTGATAAAGCGGAAGGAGTTTCTATTTTAGGAGCAAAGTATGAACTTAAAGATGGAACTTTGACAAATGATTATCCACTTGCAGTAAGCAATACATTTGTGGGAAATGATGTAAGTGTTGAAGTGAAAAAAGGTGCACTTTTAATTATTTATGACCGTTAAAATATTGGTGATAAGATAGATGTAGAAAAATGTAAATAGCGTTGGGAATAATCCCGGCGTTTTTTATTCTAAAGGAACATGATATGGATAATAAAAAGAAAGAAGTAAAAGACGAACACGAATTAATAAGGTTAAATAAATTTTTAAGTGATGCAGGAGTATGTTCAAGAAGAGAAGGGGACAGACTTATTGAAGCAGGTAAAGTAGTTGTTAATGGTAAAGTCGCATTAATGGGACAAAAAGTGACTATAAATGACGATATTGTTGTAAATGGACAAAGGGTTTCAAGAGAAGACGAAAGAATACTTATAGCACTTAATAAGCCTGTTGGAATAGAATGTACAACAGATTTGAATAATAAAGATAATATTGTTGATTTTGTAAATTATCCAAAGCGAATTTATCCGGTGGGACGTTTGGATAAAAATTCACAGGGATTAATATTAATGACAAATGATGGCTCGTTAGTTAATAGCATTTTAAAAGCGTCTAATGGACATGAAAAAGAATATCACGTGTGGACAGATAAGCAGATAACAGATGAATTCGTTGAAAAGATGAGTAGTGGAGTTGAAATATTAGATACGGTTACAAGACCTTGTAAAGTAGTCAGATTAAAGAAAAATATGTTTTCAATAGTTCTTACACAAGGGCTTAACAGACAGATTAGAAGAATGTGTGAGGCATTAGGTTATAGGGTTGTAAAATTAAAGCGCATCCGTATAATGAACATCGAGTTAGGAAATCTTCCAATTGGAAGTTATAGAGATGTGACAAAAGAAGAATTTGAAACAATGGCAGAAAGTTTTAGAAAATAAAAATTATAAATAATTTTGAAAGGTAAATAAAATGTCGCAGTTAGATAGAATAAAGGAGTTAGTTGAGCTTTTAAACGAAGCTTCAAAGGCATATTATCAGGAGAGCAGAGAAATTATGCCTAATATTGAATATGACAGGTTATACGATGAATTAGTAGAACTTGAAAAGGAAACAGGCATTGTATTGGCAAATAGCCCTACTGTAAATGTAGGTTACGAGGTTATTAGTGAATTACAAAAAGAAACACATGAAAGTCCTATGTTATCTCTTGATAAGACAAAGGATGTAGCAACACTTGCTTCATTTGCAGGAGAAAGAAAAGCACTTTTGTCATGGAAACTAGACGGACTTACTGTAGTTTTAACATACAATAACGGAACTCTTGAAAAGGCAGTTACAAGAGGAAATGGTATTGTAGGAGAAGTAATTACAAATAATGCTAAAACATTTAAAAATATTCCAATTAATATTTCATATAAGGGACAGCTTGTGCTAAGAGGAGAAGCGGTAATTAAGTATTCGGATTTTAAAAAAATAAATGCCACAATAGAGGATGCGGATGCAAAATATAAAAATCCCAGAAATTTATGCTCGGGCTCAGTACGTCAGCTTAACAATGAGATAACTGCAAAAAGAAATGTAAACTTTTTTGCATTTGCCCTGATTAGTGCTCCGGGAGTAGATTTTGGAAATTCTATGGCAAATCAGATGAAATGGCTTGAAGAACAGGGATTTCAGGTTGTAGAACATAAAGAGGTAACTGAAGCAAATATGCAGCAGGCTGTAGAATATTTTGCAGAAAAAATAAAGACATTTGATGTTCCATCAGATGGACTTGTATTAATGTATGATGATTTAGCTTATGGAGCATCTCTTGGCTCGACAGCAAAATTTCCTAGAAATGGAATAGCATTCAAATGGGCAGATGAGCAGGCCGAAACAAAATTAAAATACATTGAATGGAGTGCAAGCAGAACAGGTCTTATAAATCCTGTGGCTGTGTTTGAACCTGTTGAACTTGAAGGGACAACTGTTAGCAGGGCAAGTGTTCATAATGTAAGTATTATGGAAGAACTTGAACTTGGTGTGGGTGATAGTATTTTAGTTTATAAAGCAAATATGATTATCCCGCAGATTGCAGAAAATCTTACAAAAAGTGGAAATGTAGAAATTCCTGACAAATGTCCTGTATGTATGGGCAATACAATAATAAAGAATGAAAACGGAATTAAGACTTTGTATTGTGACAATCCTAAATGCCCTGCAAAACATGTTAAGGCATTTTCTCATTTTGTATCAAGAGATGCAATGAATATAGAAGGACTATCAGAAGAAACTTTGGAAAAATTTATAGATGAAGGTTATATTAAAGAATTTGCTGACATTTTCCACTTAGACAGATTTAAAGAGGAAATAGTAAATAAAAAAGGATTTGGTGAAAAATCATATAATAATATAACAGCAGCAGTTGAAAAATCCAGAAGAGTAACTCTTCCTTCGTTTATCTATAGTCTTGGAATTGCTAATATAGGAATTTCAAATGCAAAGATGATTTGTAAGCAGTTAGATTCTATCGACAAAATCAGAAATGCAACAGTTGAAGAACTTGTGGCTATTGATAGAGTTGGAGAGATTATGGCAAAGAAGTTTGTTGAATATTTTGCAGATGAAGAAAACAATAGAAAGCTTAATAATTTATTATTAGAGGTTGAACTTTATATTGAGCAAAGCAATGATGAACAGGTACTTGAAGGAAAAACGTTTGTTATAACAGGAACTGTAAATGAATTTTCAAATAGAAATGAACTTAAAAAGTTTATTGAAGATAGAGGGGGAAAAGTAACAGGTAGTGTTACAGGAAAGACAAATTATTTGATCAATAATGATATAAATTCAAATTCATCAAAAAATAAAAAGGCAAAGGAACTTGGTGTTGAAATAATAGATGAACAGGGATTTATGAAATTAGTGGCACAGAATTAATTCTAAAGGGATTTTATGATTGGGTAGGATTGTGGGGAACAATCCGTAGGCATCAAAGTTGAGGCTTTTGACCTCAATATCATTTTATAAAAATATAAAGCAACAGAAAATTGTAAAAGTTAAACAAAAAACTTTTTTAATTTCCTGTTGCTTTTTTAATTATAAGTGTTATAATGATTTGGTAATTTAAAAATAAAGTTATAATACATATAACTAAAAAGTAATAACTCAACTCGAGAAGGAGAAGAAAATGAGAAAAAAGGTTATAGCATTAGCTATGATAGCTGCAATGGTAGTATCATTAACAGCTTGTGGAGGAAAGAACAACGATAAGCAGGGAAAGGATAGTACTGAATCTTTAAAAGTTGCATATCAGTCAGGAATTGCTTATGCACCAATTTTAGTAATGAAGGATCAGAAACTTATTGAAAAGAATTATGATGGAAATGTTGATATTGATTGGCAGTTGCTTTCGGGTGGAGCAGCAATCAGCGAGGGATTAACTTCTAATACAGTTGATGTAGGAGCAATAGGAACAGGAGTTGCAATTACAGGGGCTAAAGCAGGTGCACCATATAAGATTTTTGCAGGAATGTCATCACAGCCTTATAGAATATCAACAAATAAAGAAGAAATTAAGACTTTAAAGGATATAACAAAGGAAGACCAGATAGCTATTACAGGAATTAACAGCCAGCCACATATAGTTTTGGCAATGGCAGCTAAAGCTTATCTTGGAGATGCTCATGCATTGGATGCTAACCTTGTAGCACAGCCAAATGCAGACGGATATACATCATTAGTAAGTGGTGCAGTTCAGTGTCACATGATAATGTCACCGTATTGCTTTATGGAACAAAACAAAGAGGGAATTCATCAGATTGAGGTTGATGAAAGTGTATGGCCTGTAGGAGATACAACTATTGTAGGTGTTGCGACAGATAAGTTAAAAGAAGAAAGACCAAAGTTATATGAAGCAGTTTGTAAGGCAATGGATGAAGCAATTGAATTTATAAATGATAATCCGGAAAAAACAGCAGATATTTTAAAAGATTATTACGATGCATCGCAGGAAGAAATTGTGTCATGGTTAACTAATGATGCGTCAGTATTTTCAGCAAAGCTTCAGGGCGTTATGAAGTTATCTGATTTTATGGTAGAAGAAGATTTCCTCGATAAAGGACCTGAAAGCATAAGTGAAATAGCATTTGATAATGTGGAAGGAAATTAAAGTGTTTAAATAACAAAGTTGAATAAGACTAGCCTGTTTAAATATTTTAGCTTGTTATTAATAATAGTTGAAAAATAAGTAACACAAAAGAGAAAATTAAACATTTTACAAAATGAAACATAAAGGAGCATGGAAATGAAGAAAAAAATTGTGACATTGATTATGTCAATGATATTGGCAGTAACATTTACAGCGTGTGGAAGCAGTTCAGACAATACAGAAAGTAAGAAAGATAACGGTAAAGAAAAAATCACAATAGCATATCAGTCAAGTATTGCATACGCACCGATACTGGTAATGATGAATCAAAAACTTATTGAAAAACATTATGACGGAGAAGTGAATATAGACTGGCAGATGCTTGCAAATGGTGCAGCTATTAATGAAGGTTTAACATCAGGCTCAGTTGATATTGGTTGCATGGGAGCAGCTCCTGCGATTACAGGTATTAAAGCAGGAATTCCGGGAAAGATTTTTGCGGGAATTTCATCACAGCCATATGGTATTTTAACAAATCAGGATGATATAAATTCATTAAAAGATATTACAGCTCAGGATCAGATAGCAATTACAGGATTGAACAGTCATCCACATATTTTGTTAGCAATGGCGGCTAAGGCATATCTTGGAGATGCACATGCACTAGACGGAAAACTTACGGTTTTATCAAATGCAGATGGATATACATCATTATTAAGTGGTGCAGTCCAATGTCACATGGTAATTTCTCCATATAATTTTATGGAAGAAGCAGCGGATAATGTTCATAAAATTGAAATAGGTGAAGATGTATGGCCTAATGGAAATACATTTATTGTAGGTGTTGCTTCAAATAAGTTAAAAGAAAATAAACCTGAATTATATCAGGCAGTTTGTGATGCAATGGAAGAAGCAATGGAATACATTAAGGAAAATCCACAGGAAACAGCTGAAATATTGTCAGATGGATATGATGCAACAGCAGATGAAATTCTTTCATGGATGAATGATCCGGCTTCAAGTTATACAACACAACTTCAGGGAATTATGGATTTAGCAGACTTTATGGTAGAAGCAGGATTTCTTGAAAATGGTCCAAAAGATATAAGTGAAATTGCATTTGATAATGTAAAAGGAAATTAATATAAAGTAGAAGAAATTGAGTAATCACATAAATGAAAATGCTGCTAAGTAGTGTAAAACAACTTAGTAGTATTTTTGTGTGAATAAATGGGAAAACCGTATATGGATAAAGGCATAAGAGAGTAGAAAGGAACAGGAAAAGCAGTGAAGAAAAGTACAAAAAGATTAATTGCACAGTTAGTATTTATAGTTGCAGTTTTTGCAGTGTGGGAATTGTATTACTATAACGTAATTGAACCAAGTGGTAAGACACTTTTATTCCCTGAACTTAGAAGTGTGGGTAAGGCATTTATGAATGCGTTTACGGTAAATGGGTTTGGAGCTATGGTTGCACATTCAATGCAGCTTATGTTAAAAGGTCTTTTAATAGGTGTAATATTGGCACTTATTTTTTCAAGTTTAGCAGTTGTAAGTGATACATTTTATGCTATTTACAATATGATTGTATCAATGTTTGACCTGATTCCGGGTATTGCGTTGACACCAATTGCAATTCTTTGGTTAGGAATTGGAGATGCATCAATTATATTTATCGTAATTCATTCAGTTGTATGGCCGATGTCAAGAAGTATTATAGATGGCTTTAATGCAGTTCCAAAATTATATTTGGAAGTAGGAGAAAACATTGGACTTAGTCCTGTAAGATTAGTATTTGGTGTATTTTTGCCGGCAGCTCTTTCGAGAATTTTCTCAGGTATAAAAATGGGATGGGCAAGAGCATGGAGAGGTTTAATAAGTGCAGAAATGCTTTTTGGAAGTGGCGGTTCAAAAGGAATTGGTTACTACATTACAGATAGAAGAACAAATATGGATATCGCCGGAGTATTTGCAACAATTTTAGTTATCATTTTAATTGGTTTAGTTGTTGAATACGGAGTATTTAGAACTATTGAGAATCACACATTTAAGAAATGGGGGATGTCAAGATAATGGATAAGAATATTTTAAAAATCAGAAATTTGGTAAAACAGTACGATAATTCACAAAATGTAATTTTAAAAGGAATTGATTTAGATTTAAACGAAGAAGATTTCTTATGTATATTAGGACCGTCAGGATGCGGAAAATCAACAATGATTAGATGCATAGCGGGATTTGAAGGATACGAAGGAACAATTGAAGTAAGTGGAGAAAAAGTTACAAAACCGGGACCTGACAGAATTATGGTATTTCAGGATTTTAATCAGCTATTTCCATGGAAGACGGTTTTAGGAAATATAACATATCCACTTAAAGTTGGTGGAATGAAAAATAAAGAAGAACGAATAAAGAGAGCTGAAAAGTATTTAGATAAAGTTAATTTGTTACAGTATAAAGACTATTATCCACACCAGTTAAGTGGTGGTATGAAACAGCGTGTAGCAATTGCAAAAGGACTTGCGTTAGGTTCTAAGATTATATTAATGGATGAACCATTTGCAAGCTTAGATGCCATGACAAGAAATAAAATGCAGTCGGAATTACTTCATATTAAAGAAAAGGAAAAAATGACTGTAATTTTTATCACACATAATATTCAGGAGGCAATTTCTCTTGGAAACAAAATTATGGTTATGTCTAAAAATGGAACAATTAAGGAAAAAATGGATAATCCGATTTCTAAACCTGTAACACCTGCAAGCGAAGGATACGGAGAATTGTGGGAGCATTTGAATAACGCATTAACAGAAGAAAATAAAGAAAAATGATCAGAATCAATATGAGGAGAAAGCAATAATGAATAATGAAGTAGCATCAATTTTAGAAGCAATAAAGATACATGCGAAAGAAACTCCTGATAAATTATGTGCCGGGGATAAGAAAAAATCAGCAACCTACAGCGAATTTTGGGATATGATTCAAAGGGCAGCGACATATTTGAAAAATAGTGGAGTAAGAAAGGATTCCATCGTCGTAATAAGAGGAGTT